>NZ_JAKRNR010000005.1:0-155261 GCF_022346685.1 Sphingomonas sp. ACRSK
GCCGCCTTCCCCGCCCTGCCGCCGATCGCGGGTGTGACCCCGCGTGTCGCCCGCGCGCGCTACAAGGCATGGGATCGCTGCGACCTCACCTTCGTCACGCTGGAAGCCGGCACCTCCGTCGCCGGTGTGCTGACGCAGAGCCGCTGCCCGTCGCCCGAGGTCGAATGGTGCCGCAAGGCGCTGGTGCTCGGCCAGGCGCGCGCGCTGGTGGTGAATGCGGGCAACTCCAACGCCTTCACCGGCCACCGCGGCCGTGAGGCGGTGGAGGCCGTCGCCGCCCGCGCCGCCGCGCACCTCGGCTGCCAGCCCTCGGACGTGTTCGTCGCCTCCACCGGCGTGATCGGCGTGCCGCTGCCGATCGACAAGGCCGAGGCCGGACTCGACGCCGCCTTCGTCGCGGAGCCGTGCAGCTGGGAAGCCGCGGCCGAGACGATCATGACCACCGACACCTTCGCCAAGGCCGCGACCGCCACCGCGATCGTCGGCGGCCGCACGGTGACGCTGGTCGGGATCGTCAAGGGTTCGGGCATGATCGCGCCGGACATGGCGACCATGCTTGGCTTCGTCTTCACCGACGCGGCGGTCGATCCGGCCTTTCTCCAGTCGGCGCTTTCGGCGGCCAACACCAAGAGCTTCTCGTGCATCACGGTCGATGGCGACACCTCGACCAGCGACACGGTGCTGGCGTTCGCGACCGGCCAGGCCGGCAACACGCCGCTGGTGGATGCCGACAGCGACGGCGCCGATGCGTTCGCCGCCGCCCTCTTCGACGTCTGCCTGAGCCTCGCCCAGCAGGTCGTGCGCGACGGTGAGGGCGCGTCGAAGTTCATCCAGATCGATGTGGAGGGCGCCGAGAGCGACCGCAGCGCCCATCGCATTGCGATGAGCATCGCCAACTCGCCGCTGGTGAAGACCGCGATCGCCGGCGAGGACGCGAATTGGGGCCGCGTCGTCATGGCGGTCGGCAAGGCCGGCGAGCCGGCCGAGCGCGACAAGCTCTCGATCCGTTTCGGCACCACGCAGGTCGCGCGCGACGGCCTTGCCGTCACCGGCTACGACGAGGCACCGGTTGCCGAGCATCTGAAAGGCCAAACGGTGGAGATCGGCGTCGACCTCGGCCTCGGCGAGGGCCGCGCGACGGTTTGGACCTGCGATCTCACCCACGGCTATATCTCGATCAACGCCGACTATCGGAGCTGACCCCATGACCGACGCCCGCCACACCGCCGTCTGCACGTTGCTGCGCGAGGTGGCGGCGGCGGTCGTCCTGCCGCGCTTCCGCCACCTCGACGCCGCCGACATCGAGGAAAAGGCGAAGGACGACCTGGTCACCATCGCCGATCGCGAGGCGGAGGTGGAGCTTGCCCGCGGGCTCGCCGTCATCGATCCGGAAGCGCGCATCGTGGGCGAAGAGGCGTGCGCGGCAGACCCGACGCTGCTCGACACAGTGGGCAGCGGCCGCGTGTGGCTGATCGACCCCGTCGACGGCACCAACAATTTCGCGGCCGGCAAGACGCCGTTCGGGATGATGATCGCGCTGGTGGAAGATGGCGCCCCGCAGGCCGGCTGGCTCTACGATCCGGTGGCGGACCGCATGTGCCACGCCGTGCGCGGCGGCGGCGCCTTCATCGACGGAGAGCCGGTGACGGCGCGCGCGACGGGTGCGGCCGAGCCGGTTGCGGCGCTCGCGACCTACTTCATGTCGGACGAGGATCGCGCGGCGCTTACGGAACGCGTCGCCGGCAAGCTCACGCTGGTGGAGATCCCGCGCTGCGCTGCCGAGCAATATCCGCGGCTGGTGCTCGGCGAGAACGACCTCGCCCTGTTCCAGCGCACCCTGCCCTGGGACCACGCGGCGGGCGTCCTCTTCCTGGAGGAAGCCGGCGGGCGCGTCGCGCGCGCAGATGGCTCACCGTACCGCGTCGGCGACAATCGCCGGGGCATGCTCAGCGCCGCTTCGCCGGAGCTATGGGAACAGGCCGCGCCGCTGATATTCGGATAAAAGAAGGGCCGGCGTGTGCCGGCCCTCCTATGCTTAGAGCTCGCCCTGGAGCCAGCCCTTGATCTGGCCCTTGGGCGCGGCACCCACCTTGGTGGCGGTGGGCTGGCCGTTCTTGAACAGGATCATCGTCGGGATGCCGCGCACGCCGTACTTGCCGGGTGCATCGGGGTTCTCGTCGATGTTGAGCTTGGCGATGGTCACTTCCTCGCCGAGTTCCTCGGAGATTTCCTCGAGCGACGGGCCGATCATCTTGCACGGGCCGCACCATTCCGCCCAGAAGTCCACCAGCACCGGCTTGCCCGCATCGAGGACGTCGGCCTGGAAGCTGCTATCGGTGATCGCCTTGGTCGCCATTGTCGTAATCTCCTTTGTCGCTGCGTTACCTAGGTTCGGGCGGGCGCGGTCTCAACCGTCCGAGGCCAAGCTTTGCTCCCGAGCGGCCAAGCGCGGCTTGTGCTGGTCGAGCAGTTCGTCCGGCAGCTCGATCAGCCGCGGCACCGCCGTATAGAGCAGCGCCGCCTCGATCCTGCGGCCGGGAAAGATCACCGCCAGCGCCGCCGCATAGGCCGCCATCTGCCGCAGGTGATAGGTCGGCGCCTCCGCCGCCGTCTCCGGCGCGCGCCGCCCAGTCTTGAAGTCGACCACCAGCACGCGGTCCTCCTCGATCAGCAGCCGGTCGACCGTACCCGACACGACCGTGCCGCCGATCGTTGCCGCGATCGGCGCCTCCGCAAGCGCGTCCGGTCCGAACAGCGGTGCAAACCGCGGCACCTCCAGGATCGCGAGCGCATCGCGCACGATCCGCCGGCGCTCGGCCGCATCCTCGACCTGCGCCGCGCCCGCCAGCCAGCGGTCGCCGGCAGCGGCGCGCTCGGCGGGCGGCAGGCTCGGGAGCCGTTCGAACATCTGGTGGAGCAGGCGCCCGCGCTGTGCGGCGGCGCGCATCGCCGGGGTCGGCGGCGGATCGGCGACCTCGTCCTCGCCCAGCGACGACGGCGCCAACGGCCTCGGCGGACGCGCCTCCTCGGGCGCTGGCGCACGCAACCATGCGGGGTCCGGCTCGCCCACCGCGCCGACCGTCTTGGAGCCACCGCTGCGTTGCGGGATCGGCTTGACGGGGGTGCGGCCGCGGAACACGCGCGTGCCGTCCTCCTCGGTGCCCACCTCCAGAGCGTCGAGCGCAGCCGCGGCGGCGGCATGCCAGCTGAGCGGCGGCGCCACGCCTTGCGCACGCGATCCCGGCGCCCCCGCGATCACCAGCCGTTCCTCGGCGCGCGTGGCCGCGACGTAGAACAGCCGCCAATGCTCGGCGAGTTCCTTGGCATCCGCCTCGGCCAGTGCAGCGTCGAGCGGCCCGTCGCGCTCGCCTGCGCGCGGGCGGAACACCGGAAAGGCCGGACCGTCATACCCCTCGGGCGTCCACAGCAGCGTCTCGCGCCGGTTCTGGCTCGGATCGATGCAGGCATCCGCCAGGATGACCAGCGGCGCCTGCAATCCCTTGGCGCCATGCGCGGTCATCACCCGCACCGCGCCGCCGCCCTGCGACGGATCGCGCTTGATCTCCACGTCGCCTCGATCGAACCAGTCGAGGAAGCGTTGCAGCGACGGCGTCGAGACCTGCTCGAAGCTAAGCGCGGCGTTCAGCAGTTCCTCGATCGGATCGCGCGCCTCCTCGCCCAGCCGCAGCACCAGCTTGCGGCGTCCCTCCAGTGGGCCCGACAGCAATTCCTCGAGGAACCGGTACGGCGTCGCCACGTCGGCGCGTCGCAAGATCTGGTGGAGCGGCGCCAGCGCCTCTTCCGGCTGGGTCAGCCGCAGGTGCCGCCACAGGCTCCCACGCTCGCGCAACGCCGCCGTCATCAGCTGCTCCTGGCTCCAGCCGATCAGCGGAGATACCAGCAGATTGGCAAGCGAAAGGTCATCGTCCGGCTGGAGCGCGAACCGGATCGCGGACAACAGGTCCTGCACCGCCAGCGGCGCGTTCAGCCGCAGCCGGTCGATGCCCGCGACCGGCACCCCTTCCGCGTAAAGCCGCGCGACGATCAGCGAGGCGAGTTCGCCGCGGCGCTTGACCAGCACCATGACGTCACCCGCGCCGAGATTGCGCCCCTTGCTCTCCAGCGGCAGCGACCCGATCCATTCGCGGATCTGGCGCGCGATCCTGCCGGCGAGAGTGCGGGTGGCATCCGCGATCCACTGCTCCTCGCCCTCTTCCCCCTCGCCCCCTTCCTCGACGGTCGGCGCCCACAAGGTGACGGTGCCCGGCCCGGCCACGCGGCTGGCGTGCTGGAGCCGTTCCTCCATGTCGCCCATGCCCGGCTGCGGGAAGGCGTCGATCGCGGCATCGACGAACTCCAGCACCGACGCGGTCGAGCGGAAGCTTTCGGTCAGCGACAGCGTATCGAGCGGCTGCGCCTCGGTGTCATACTCGGGCGCGACCGCCGCGCGCTGGTCGAACAGCTGGTGTGCCGCCCGGAAATACACTGGGTCGGTGCCCTGGAAGCCGAAGATCGCCTGCTTGTAGTCGCCCACCACGAACAGCGTGCGCAGCCCGGCCACCCGCGCGCCTTCGCCCGCGAAGAACTCGTCCACCAGCGCGCGGACGATCGCCCATTGCTCGGGGTTGGTGTCCTGCGCCTCGTCGATCAGCACATGCTCGGTTGCAAGGTCGAGCTTGAAGCGCACCCACTCGCCGATGCCCGGCTGGGCGAACAGCGCCAGCGTGCGTGCGATCAGGTCGTTGAAGTCGACCGCGCCCGCCCGCCGCTTCGCCTCGGCATAAGCGGCGGCATAGCGGCGCCCGGCCTCCAGTGCTGCGGCGAGCAGGTCGGCATAGGCGGCGCGGCGGCGCATCGCGACCAGCTCGGCACAGCGGCTGCCGATCGCTTCCGCCGCCAGGTCATAGTCGGGCATCGCCGCCAGCACCTTGGCGGACGCCTTCTTCAGCGTGTCCTTCTGGGTGAAGAACTGGCCGTAAAGCGTGTCCAGCGCGTCGGCACGGGCGGCGGAATCGCCCGCCAGCCACGCTTCGATCGCGGCCGCCACCTTCAGGCCGGTGGCGGTGCCCCAGGCGCGGTTCGCCTCCATCAGGTCGCGAAGGGCATCGACGTCGAACGCGTCGTCGCAGCAGCCGTCGCAGATCGCGCTGTCGAGATCGCCGTGCGGCAGGTCGAACGCGTCGCGCAGAAAGCCGGCGAGATCGGCCGGCATCGCCGCCATCGCCTCCGGCCGGCGCGCGCATTCGGCCAAAAACGCCTCCGCCCGCCCCTCGCCCAGCCGCAGGCTGAGCGCGGCGATCGCATCGCCCAGCGTCACCCGCCCCTGCCGCTGCTCCTCCACCAGCATGGCCGCGAGCGCCTCGCGCGCCATCGCCGACTCCTCGCGTGCTTCCAGCGGACGAAAGCCCGGGACCAGCCCCGCCTCGACCGGAAAGGCCGACAGCAGCGTCTGGCAGAAGCTGTGGATCGTCTGGATGCGGATGCCGCCGCCCGGCGCATCGAGCACCCGTGCGAACAGCGTGCGGGCGCGGGCGATCAGCCCCTCGTCGTTCGGGTCCTCGCCCAGCGCGAACAGGTCCTTCCTCAGGTCCTGCTCGGGCAGCCGCACCCAGCGCGCGAGCCGCGCATTGACGCGCTCGGCCATTTCGGCGGCACCCGCCTTGGTGAAGGTCAGGCACAGGATCGCCGAAGGCTCGACCCCGCGCAGCAGCAGGCGGAACACGCGCGCGGTCAGCACCTGGGTCTTGCCAGTCCCGGCCGAGGCGGAGAGCCAGACGTGGCGGCTAGGATCGCTCGCGCGCGCTTGGTTGCCGCGCAGTTCGGGAAGCAGGCCGGCGCTACTCACGGCCATACCATTCGTCGCGGCGCATCAGCTGGTCATACTCGGCAAAGGGGGCGTACTCGGGCTTGAGCTTGGCGGTGAACGGCGCCTCGCCGGTCAGCCAGTTGGCGGCAGCCTCGGTAAAATGATGGAGCGCGAGCGCGACGAAGCGGTCGGTCGGCACCCGGTTATACTTGCCCGCCGGATCGACCGGCGTCGCGACATAGCCGAACGCCTCGCCCTTCTTGGCGAGCGACCAATATTCGAATGCGGTGGCGGTGCCGGCGATGTTCTCGAAGGCGCCTCGCTCGGCCATGATGCCGAGCAGCCCCAGCTGGAGGCTGAAGCCGTCGCGCACCGCGCGGGTCGAGGGCGGCTGGCCGGTCTTGTAGTCGACCACCGCGAGGTCGCCGTTCTCCAGCCGGTCGATCCGGTCGAACTTGCCGCGCAGCTCGACGCCGGCGAGGTCGATGGTGCCCTCGCCCTCCACGCCCAGAATGCGGCGGCCGCCGGCCATCTGCGCCGCGACCTGCCCCGCGATCCAGTCGACCGCCTCGCGCAGCCGCGGCACCCAGAGCGCGCGGAGCAGCGGATGGGTGCGCGGATCGGCGGCCAGCTGCTCGACGCGCGCGGCGAGCCTGGCCGGATCGAAGCCATCGTGGCGCGCCCATTCCTCGAGCACATTGTGTACCGCCGTGCCGCGCCACGCCGCGCTGGGATCGGCGTCGACCGGGTCGAGCGCCGCAAGCCGCAGCATCCGCCGCGCGTAAAAGGCGAAGGGGTCCGCCTTCAGCCGGTCGACCTCGGTCACCGAAATCTGACGCGGCCGCAGCGTCACCGGGGGGCACGGCGCCGGCCGCGACGCCGGCGCATAACCGCCGGGGTCGTCGATCGCGTGCGTCCAGCGGGCCAGCGCCTGGGCGCGCGTGAGCCCCCCGGACAGCGCCTCCAGCCGCAGCCAGAAACGCGAGGCGACCGTCGGCCCGCTCGCGTCGCGATGCGCGCGGGTCAGCAGCACCTCCTTTGCGCCCAGGCTGTTGGCGAGATCGTGCGCGGCGAGGCCAATGCGGCGTTCCAGACCCGGCAGGCCTAGCTCGGCGCGGATGCGCGGCGCCAGCCACGGATCGGGCGCGGGAAGCCCCGGCCACACGCCCTCGTTGAGCCCGCCCAGGATGGTGAGATCGGACGTCTGGAGCTGCGCCTCGAGCAGGCCGTAGATGGCAAGCCGGGGGTGTCCGCCATGCGGCGGTCGCACGGCAACCTCATCCATCAGCGTGCGCAGCATCGGGCCGATCGACTTCGGCTCCACCAGCGCAGGCCCGTGCACCGCCTCCTGCTCCAGCGTGTCGAGCAGCTCGGCAGCAGCCCGGCCTTCGGGACGCGACCAGAGCGCATCGCCACCCAGCGCCGTCGCCGTCGCCCGCAATGCTCCAAGCAGTTCCGGTAGCGGGCGTGCGCGCCCGGCATAGGCCTCGGCAAGTGGCGCCAGCAGCGGCCGGGTCTTCTCCCACCACGGTGCCGCCGCCCGCCGAAACGCACCCTCGCGCCCTTCCGCATCCGCCAGAAACGCGTCGAGGCCGGCGAGCCCCGGCGCCGGTCGCGGCCCCCGCAGCGCGCGGTCGAGCCGCCGCACGCCCTCCAGCCATTCCAGCCGTCCCTCCTCGGCACAAGCGAGCGGATGCTTGAGCAAGGCGAGCAGCGGCAGCGGCGCAAAGTCCTGTGCCGCCACATCGGCGAGCGCGAGCAGCATCGTACCCGGCGGCAGTACCGACAGCGGCTGGCCGGCGGTGTCGTCGACGGTGATCCCCCAGCGCGCGCAATGCGCCGACACGCGGCGCGCAAGCGCGCGGTCGGGCGTCACCAGCGCCGCGGTCCTGCCCTCTGTCTCCAGCGCCTGGCGCAGCGCGATGGCGATCGCCTGCGCTTCCTCGGCCGGGGTCGGCACGTCCAGCGCTTGCACGCCTGCCAGGCTCCGGCGTTCGGCCGGCAGGTCGATCCAGTCATGGGTGCGCTCGGCCGGGGCCAGCGCGCTCTCGATCGTGCGGCTGCGCGCGGGGCGCGCGTCATGCTCGCTGCCGGCCCGCCACGTCTCGAACTCGCGCCGGCCTACCCCCATCCGATCGAGCAGCAGCTTCAGCTGGAATTGCGGGTGGGTCTCCAGCGAGCGCCGGCGACGGCCGGTGACCGGGTCCGGCTCGTGCGGGCCGAGCAGATCCCACTCAGCATCGTACATGTCGATGGCGAGGCCGGAGAGCACGACGCTCCCCTGCGGAAGCTCGGCGACGGCGCGCAACAGCCGGGCGATCACCGGCGAGGCGCTGGCGATGCCGGCGGCACAAACGAAGCTCGGCGGCGGCGTCGCCCGCCAGCGCGCGATCAGCCGGTCGAGCAGGCGCCTGCGCCGCACCGCCAGGTCGATGCGGCCGAGCGCCGCCAGTTCCTCGGGCCAGCGAACCAGCACCGTCTCGAACATCGCGAGCGAACGCTCCCAATGCGTCTGGAGCGGTTCGTCGAACGAGATCCGCTTGAGCGCGTCGGGCTCGACTTCCTCCACCAGCAGCTGGTCGAGCGTGCGGGCGAGGTCGCCGGCAAGCCGCACAGCTTCGGCCGCATCCACCGGGCGCCCGGCGCGCGCCCGCTCCTCCGCCACCAGCCGCGACAGGATCATGCGGCGCGCGAGCGGCGCGACCGCAGGCGGGATCGGATCGAGATCGTCCGCAGGGTCGGCGAACGGCCCCACCGCCTCGTCGATTTCCGGGTCGCCGACCGCCACCAGCCGCGGCATCAGCAGGCCGCCGTTGCTCGCGCGCACGAAGGCATCGGTGATCGCGCGCTTGGCCCGGTTGTTGGGCAACAGCACGAAGCCGCGCGCCAACGCCATCGGGTCGCGCCCGTACTGGCGCAGCAGACCGTTCGCGAGCGCGTCGGCGAACGCCCGGTGCGGCGGAATGGAGAAAAGCCGAAGCCGCGGGGCCTCAGCCATCGGCGAGCGCCGCCTCGGTCTCCTTGATCGCTCCCGGCGTGCCGACGTCGAACCACAGCCCCTCATGGACCAGGCCCCACAGGCGGCCAGCCTCCAGCGCGCGCTCCCAGAAGAGGTTCGTGGAGAACGGCCCTTCCGGCCAGTCGGCGATCACCCGCGGCGACAGGATCTGCACGCCGGTGAAGACGAACGGCGCAAGCCGCCCCGGCTGCCGGCGACGGGTGATGCGCCCGGTCGGATCGAGATGGAAGTCGCCATGGCCGCTATGGCTTGCCGCGCGGGCAAGCGGCACCAGCAGCAGCAGCGCGTCCATTCGCGCATCGTCCCACGCCTCGGCCAGCAGGCGAATGGCGTCTACGGGCCCGTCGACCCACAGATTGTCGCTGTTCACGCAAACGAACGGCTTGTCGCCGATCAGCTCGCGCGCCTGGACCAGGCCGCCGCCGGTTTCCATCAGCTGGGCACGCTCGTCGGAGACGAGCACTTCCATGTCCTTCACCCGCGCGCGCAGGTGCGCCTCCAGCACGTCGGCCAGATAGTGGACGTTCACCACCGCGCGCTTGACGCCGGCCGCGCGCAGCCGGTCGAAGACGTGGTCGATCAACGGCTTGCCCGCGACACTCACCAACGGCTTGGGCCGGGTGGCGGTCAGCGGCCGCATGCGCTTGCCGAGGCCCGCGGCCATCACCATCGCGGTCTCCGGCACCGCCACGTCCGGGTTCGGGCGCAGCGACAGCGTCATGGCCTTGCTCATGCGCGCACCTGCATCGGATCGCCCCGCAGCTCGGCGGGGATGTTGGCGTCGAACCAGGCTGCGACCGGCGCCAGCACCGGCTGGGCGAGATCCCGCTCCAGATACCGCCAGACGCGCGGGCAGAGCGCCGCGTAGCGCGGCTTGCCATCGCGCTGCCACAGCCGCGCGAAGATGCCGACGATCTTGGCGTTCCGCTGAGCGCCCAGCACGTGATAGGCGTCGAGGAAGTCCTCCCCCACTCCGGTGGTACGGCGGTACCGATCGAGCATCGCCTCTTCCAGCGCGGGTGCTACGTCGCGCCGCGCGTCCTGGAGCAGCGAGACGAGGTCATACGCCGGATGCCCCGCGAGCGCGTCCTGGAAATCGAGCAGCCCCAGCGTCTCCGCCTCGCCCTCGATCAGCATCAGGTTCTCGGCGTGATAGTCGCGCAGCACCGTCACCGCCTCGCCGCCGTCAACGGTGTCAAGCACGGCCTCCCAGGCGGCACGATAGCCCGGCACGTCGACCTCCAGGCCGATCGCGGGGCAATACCATTCCGGCAGCAGCATCACTTCGCGCAGATAGACGCTGCGGTCATAAGCCGGCACCGGCGCCGCCGGGTGGTCGCGCAGGCGGATCAGCACGTCGACCGCGTCCCCGTAGAGCCGCAGCTCGCTCTCGGGCGCGGCGTCCGCGGTCTCCCGCAACCGCGCGTCGCCGAAGTCCTCCAGCAGCACCAGCCCCTCGGCCGGGTCCTCGGCCAGGATCGCCGGCGCGCGAAAGCCGCGCTCCGTCAGCCAGCGAGCGAGTTCCACGAAGGGGCGCTGGTCCTCCAGCTTGGGCGGCGAGTCCATCAGCACGGCGCTGCGGCCGGCATCCAGCGCACGGAAGTAGCGGCGGAAGGACGCGTCACCGGCGAGCGGGACCACCTCGGCCCCTCCCCATCCATGTGCTGCGAGAAAGGCGGGCGCCGCGGCGGGCGGGTTCATGTCAGCGGCCATTCGTGCTTTCCATGACGGCGGCACCTTCGCTGTCAAGCGGCGGGTGCCATCCGCTTCGGGGGTAAGGGTGAGCCAGAGCGCGTCTTCCCAGGCGCTGTCCGGCAGCCGCTCGGGCCATTCGACCACCAGCAGCGCGTCGAGCCGCGCCTCGTCCAGGCCAAGCTCCTCGGCCTCGTCGGCATGCTCGATGCGATACAGGTCGACGTGGAGCACGGGAAAGCGCGTCTCCGGCGGCTCATAGGGCTGGACGATCGCGAAGCTGGGTGACGGCGCCTCCTCCATCAGCCCCAGCGCCGCAAGCAGCCCGCGCGCGATGCTGGTCTTGCCGGCTCCCAGCGGCCCGGACAGCGCAATCGCGTCGCCGGGGGTGGCGACCCGCGCGAGCGCGGCGCCGAACGCATGAGCCTCTTCGGGGCTATGCAGCAGCACGTCGTTCATCCTCGCGGCACCTCGATCGTGACCAGCGTGCCCGCACCCTGTTCCGACACCAGCGCGATGGTGCCGCCGTGCGCCTCGACGATGCGCCGTGCGAGCGGCAGCCCCAGCCCTAGGGCGCGCTCGCCCCGGCGCAGGGCACCACCCGGCGCGAACCGGTCGAGCGCATGCGCGGCCGTGTTCGCGTCCATCCCGGGACCGTCATCCGATACGATGATGCGGGCCGCCTCGGCATCGCCGTCCGCGTGCAGCAGCACCCGTCCCCGATCGCGGGTGCCGGCGATCGCGTGGTCGAGCAGGTGGGCGATCGCCTGGCCGATGCGCCGGGCATCGCCGACGATGCTCCCGACGGACGGGTCCACCTCCACCACCAGTTCGATCCGCTTGGCGGCGGCGGCCGGCAGCATGTCCGCGGCCATCGCCTTGGCAAGCGGGGCGAGGTCGACCTCCGCGCGTTGCAGCGGCGCACCTTCGCTAGCGGTCAAGTCGAGCACGTCGTCGATCAGTTCACCGAGCCGGTCGACGGATTCCAGGATCGCGCCGGTATAGCGCGCACCGTCTTCGCTGAGCGCGCCGGCATAGCCGCCGTGCAGCATCTCGGTGAAGCCCTTGATCGACGTGAGCGGCGTGCGCAGCTCGTAGCTCATCGCCGCCAGGAACGCCGTCTTGGTGCGGTCCCCCGCCTCCAAGGCCTCGTTGCGATCGCGCAGGGCCTGCTCGATGCGTCGGCTGTCGGAGATGTCGAGCATCGTCAGCAGTGCATTACCGTCCGGCAGCGGCACGGCGCCGAACTGATAGTGCCGCCCGTCCGCCATCGCGAAATGACCGCTGCGCTGGATGCGCTGGACGGTGGCAAAGCGGATCAGTTCGGGGATCAGCACCGCGCGCGACGGGTTGGCCAGCATCGGCGCCGCCTGCTCCGCCAGCACGTCCACGCGCGGATGGTCGTTGAGGAACGCTTCCTCCAGGCCCCACAGCTGCCGGAACTTGCTGTTCCACAGCTGCAGCCGCCCGTCGGCCGAAAAGACGCCGAGCGCCTCGAACAGATTGTCGAACGTGGCGGTGCGCACCCGCAGCAGCGTGTCGCGCGCGCTCGCCAGCTGCACCTGCTCGGTGCGATCCTCGAAGATCAGCAGCAGGCCGCCTTCCGGCATCGGCTGGGCGACGACGCGTAGATAGGTGCCGCCCGGCAGGTGCCAGGGCTCCTCCACCGCCTCCGCCGCGCGGAACCACGCGCGCCGCTCCTGCTTCCAGCCGGGGAAGTCGCGTACTTCCGGCAGGCGCTTCGCCTCGCGCATGCGTTCGAGCACGCGGTCGAACTCGGGACGATCGGCGAGCCACTCGCCGCGCATCCCGAAGATGCGGCGGAATGGCTGGTTGCAGAACTCCAGCGACCGGTCGGCGGAGAATTGCACCACGCCTGCCGAGAGCCGATCGAGCACCGCGCGCTGCGCAAGGCGGAAGCGCTTCATGCCCGCCCGCATCTCCTCGACGTCATGGATGTCGACCGCGAAGCCAGCGATGCCCCCCTCTGGCAGCGGCACGTCGTGGACGCGCAGCATGCGCCGCGCGCCGCCGATCGTCGCCGGCATGACGCTTGCCTGCGGTTGGCCCGTGTCTCGCGCGATCAACGCACTGCCGAGCGGCCCGCCCATGCCGTCGCCGTCGACCAGTTCCGCCTGACGGGCCAGCACTTCGCGGGCGTCGAACGCATCCACCGCGCGCACATAGGCGCTGTTGACCATCGCCAGCCGGAGATCGCCGTCGCGATACCACATCGGCATCGGCGCCGCCTCGATCAGCCCCGATAGCGCATCGAAGCCGCTGCGATATTCCTCGATCTCGCGCGACAGCGTGCCGATCTCGGTCTGGAACTCGGTCGCGTCGAAGAACCAGACGAGCGCACCACCGTGCGGCTCCAGAGACGCAGGTGCGCGCTCGCCGCTCGCCGTCAGCGTCCGGGCCGCACCGCGCGCGCGGACCTCGATCCGGAACGGCCGCGCGGCGCGTTGCGCACCGCCGATCTCGCGCAACAGCGCCTCGGCACTGGCGGGATCGAGCCCCTCGTCCATCCCCGTCAGGTCGGCAAGCGTCTGCGGCATCGCCGACAGCCCCAGCCATTGGGCGAGCTGCGGCGGCATCTCCACGCGACCGTCGGCGCGCACCAGCATCGCCTGCGCGGGCGAGGCCTGCACCAGCGTCGCGTCGATGCCCGCCGCCGCGATTCCGGCACGCGCGCGCCTGCGCAGCCACAGCCCGGCGCCAAGCGCCCAAACCGCCCCCACCAGCACCAGCGCCAGGACCGCCCCGGCCAGGATCGCCGAGACGGGGTTCAGAATGATCATCGCCGCGTTCGTCCCCGCGGCCGTGCGAATGCCCTCATCGCCGGCGGTTTAGGCGATCTCGTCGCCCAGCGCCATTCGCACCGCAGCACGGGCGCGTCGCTTTGTCGCCCGGCCCACGGACACTCACCACAAGAAAGAGGGGGCGGCGCCATCGGCACCGCCCCACTCCTGCACGTCATCCTGTACGGATCGCCGTTACCGATCGCCGAACTTCACGCGGGCACCGGCAAAGATATACCGTCCGACGGACGAAACCGGGTAGCTGCTCGTCGCGAGCTCAGGCTTCTGGCCGAACACGTTGTTCACACCACCATAGAACTGGAACGAGTCCCCTACGTCGACGCTGGCGTAGATATCGTGCTGCCACAGTTCCTTCAGGTACAGATACTCGGGAGCCACCACATCGGGGTTGCTCTGGGTCACCAGGTTGGTGAAGCGCAGGGTCTTGTCGAACCAGGTCAGACCATAGTTGAGCGTCACCGGCCCCATCGACCAGGTGAGATCACCATTGAACGTGTACTTTGGCGCTAAGGTCTCGCCGCAGCTATTGGTTGCGTCGGCACCCGGAGTTCCGAAGAACTCCAGCTTGTCCAGATAATTGGCAACTACCCGCAGATTGAACCGGCCGAAGGATCCCGTGTCGAATTGATAGTTGGCGTTGATGTCGAGACCGGCAGTCTGGAACCGTGCCACGTTCTGCGGCAACACCGTGAACGAAGTGATGTTGCCGCGATCCGCCGTGCCCGTGTCCACGTTGGTTCGGGTGATGAGATCGCAGAACTGGTTGTCGGTCGTCGGCTGGTCGACGCACAACTGGGCTAGCTCCGTGGCCGTTACGGTGTTGATCGCACCCTTGAGCTTGATGTCGTACCAGTCGGCACGGAACGACAGGCCGGGAATGAAGCGCGGCTGTACGACAAAGCCCGCAGTCCACGCCCGCGACTTTTCGGCATCCAGATCGGGATTGCCGCCTGAGAACCCTGGGATGTTGCTGGAACGCGCATCCACATAGTTCGCAGGGTCCGTAACGCCCAAGCCGCTCAACAAAGCCTGGCAGTTCGCCGCCCGATACTGGGTGCCGTTCTGGATCTCGGCCCGGTCACAAGGGTCCGTGATGAAGTCGAAGGTCTGCGACAGACCGCCAAACAGTTCGCCGATGTTCGGCGCACGGACCGCCTTGGAGTATGTCCCGTTGAAGGTGATGTCCCGCACCGGCGCCCAGCTGGCGTTGGCCTTCCAGGTCGTCGTCGAACCGATCGTGGAGTAGTCCGAAAAGCGGATGGCGGCGCCGAGTTCCAGGCGGTGGAAGAACGGGCGGTCGCGCAGCAGCGGCACGTTCAGCTCCGCAAAGGCTTCCTTGACGTCGAACTCGCCTTCTTCACGCCCAAGGGCATTGGTGAAGGTCAGCCCCTGCGCCGCCAGTTCGTCCGGCACGAAGCGGCTCTCTTCCTTGCGGTACTCGCCACCCAGCGCGAAGCCGATCGGGCCACCCGGGAGCTCGAAGTACTTGCCGAAGTCACCCGCCAGGCTGGCGGTGACAACATGCTGGCGCAGTCGCGAGCGATCGCGCGTGTTCGCCCGCACGAAGTCCAAGGCAGCCTGGCTGGGCGCACCGTCACCGAACAGGTTCAGCGGCACGCACTCGCCGGGTGCAAACGTCGCCGGCGCGCCAGTGTAGCGGTCCGTGTACGGCTGGTTGGGCAGCCAGCTCGGATCCAGGTTGACCCGGCAGGTGATCTGTCCATCCGGTCCGCGCACGGCGTCGATCGCCGCCAGGAAACGATCGTCAAACACGTCGTTCACGTAATCAGACGTGATCTTGCTCTGGCCGAAGGTGTACGACACTTCATAGTTGGCGTGGGAACTCAGGTCCCCGCGCGCGCCGACGACCGTGCGGATCGTCTCACGCGTGATGCTCTCGCCGCGCTGGCCAATATCAAAGTTGTCGCGGGTGACGAGCACGCCGTCGCCGCCAGCAAGGGCCCCTGGCAGGAACGCGTTGTCGCCTTCCTGAAGCAGATAGTAGTCGAAGGAGGGCTGACCCAGCGAGAACGCCTTGTTGTTGGCGTATTTGCCCTCGAGGAACAGCTCGAGCGCCGGCGACACTTCGAACCGCGCGATGGCGTTCACCACGTGACGCTTGATGTCGGGCAGCAAGTCGTTCTGGTAATCAGCGACACGCGTGCCACTGCCACCGGTCGAATAGCCAGGCTGCACGACGGTACCGACGTCGAACGGCACCAGTTGGCCCCGACCATTGACCAGCAGGTCCGGCACGCCGTCGAAGTCGACGTCAATGGCGCCCTCACGCGCAGTATCATTGTACCGGATGTCGGTCGTGGGGACGCGGTCCGGAATGCCGTTGCTCGCCCCGCCGGTGTAGCCGGACTGGAACTCGGGATCTGCCGGGTTTCGATAGAATCCGGTCAGAGCTGCGCCGCGGAGGTTCTTGCGGTCCCGCGACTCCAGGCGGCTTTCTTCTCCATATTCGTACGCCACTGCGATGTTGCCGCGACCGTCGGCAAAGTTCTTGCCGGCCGTCACACTGAATAGACGCTTGCCGGCATCGCCGTACTCGGAAATGCCGGCCTGCGCCCGCGCCGTGATGCCTTCGAAGTTCTTCTTCAGGACAAAGTTGACGACGCCCGTGACCGCATCAGCACCGTAGATCGCCGACTCACCACCGGTTAGGATGTCGATGCGCTCGACCAGGTCGTTAGGGATGGTGTTGATGTCGATCGCCTGCGTACCGGGAACAGTCGCCACCTGCCGACGACCATCGATCAGCACTAGCGTGCGCTGCGTGCCGAGGTTGCGCAGGTTGAGCAGGTTCAGCCCCGTATACCCGATGCCGGCGCCCGACCCCGAGTTGTCTGCCGAGGTAGAGGAGCCCTGGAGCGCAGGAAGTCCCGTCAGGAAGTCGGTGAGGTTGGTCGTGCCGGACTGCTGCAGCGTCGCCGCACCAATGGTGACCACGGGACTCGGCGATTCGAAATCAGGACGACGGATGCGGCTGCCCGTTACGACGATGTCACCCGGGGCGTTGTCCGCGCCGTCCGCACCGCGCGTCTCTGCCTGCGCTTCCGGAACGCTGGGTATCGGGAGATTGTCCGTCTGACCGCCAGGGGCGGCATTCTGCGCGGCGGCACCAGGCGCCATGAACAACCCCATCAGCATAGCACCGTACGCGACGGTGGCACGAAAGCTGGAATGAGACTGGCGCATGTGGATCCCCCAATAAACAATATGCTTTCTGGCGGACACAAGTTGTGGCTCTGTTTTTCAAGCCTTTTAATCGGCTTACGTGATAGTTGGCGGCACTTGTTGCCGATCGGCAACAGCCCGACAGGCGCAACCTTGTTGAAATTGCATGAGAAAGGGCGAGGCGCCTGTCGGCACCCCGCCCTTTCATGCCTTCCGCAGTGCGGCGGCGTTGCTTAGTAGCGGTAGTGGTCCGGCTTGAACGGGCCTTCGACCGGCACGCCGATGTAGTCGGCCTGCTTCTGGCTAAGCTTGGACAGCTTCACGCCCAGCTTCTCCAGGTGCAGCGCCGCAACCTTTTCGTCGAGGTGCTTGGGCAGGACGTACACTTCGTTCTTGTATTCGTCCGACTTGGTCCAAAGCTCGATCTGCGCCAGCACCTGGTTGGTGAAGGACGAGGACATCACGAACGACGGGTGGCCGGTCGCGCAGCCCAGGTTCACCAGGCGGCCCTTGGCGAGGACGATGATCTTCTTGCCGTCGGCGAACTCGACCTCGTCGACCTGCGGCTTGATCTCGGTCCACTTCAGGTTGTTGAGGCCCGCGATCTGGATCTCGCTGTCGAAGTGGCCGATGTTGCACACGATCGCCATGTTCTTCATCGCGCGCATGTGGTCGAGCGTGATGACGTCGGCGTTGCCGGTCGCGGTCACGAAGATGTCAGCGCGGGTGGCCGCGTCCTCCATCGTCACGACCTCATAGCCTTCCATCGCCGCCTGCAGCGCGCAGATCGGGTCGACTTCGGTCACCAGCACGCGCGCGCCGCCGTTGCGCAGCGACGCGGCCGAGCCCTTGCCCACGTCGCCGAAGCCGGCGACGCATGCGACCTTGCCGGCGAGCATGACGTCGGTGGCGCGACGGATCGCGTCGACCAGCGACTCCTTGCAGCCATAGAGGTTGTCGAACTTCGACTTGGTCACCGAGTCGTTGACGTTGATCGCCGGGAACGGGAGCTTGCCCTGCTTGGCGAGCTCATAGAGGCGGTGGACGCCGGTGGTGGTCTCTTCCGACACGCCCTTGATGTTCTGGACGGTCTTGGTGAGGTAGCCCGGACGCTCCTTCAGGAAGCGCTGCAGCGTGGCGACGAAGATCTCTTCCTCTTCGTTGCTCGGCGTGAACAGCGTCTCGCCCGCCTCGACGCGCGCGCCCCACAGCGCGAACATGGTCGCGTCGCCGCCGTCGTCCAGGATCATGTTGCAGGTGGTGTCCTGACCCCAGTCGAAGATGCGGGTCACGTAATCCCAATATTCTTCCAGAGTCTCGCCCTTCACCGCGAACACCGGAATGCCCGACGCGGCGATCGCGGCGGCGGCATGGTCCTGGGTCGAGAAGATGTTGCACGACGCCCAGCGCAGCTCGGCGCCGAGCTTCGCCAGCGTCTCGATCAGCACGGCCGTCTGGATCGTCATGTGCAGCGAGCCGGTGATGCGCGCGCCCTTCAGCGGCTGCGACGCGCCGAATTCCTCGACCAGCGACATGAGGCCGGGCATCTCGGTCTCGGCGATCTCGATTTCCTTGCGGCCGAAGCCGGCGAGGCTGATGTCCTTGATGACATAATCCTGGGTGTCGAGCACGGTGGCCACGAAGTATCTCCTGTCGAACCGGTGCGCGCCCAACATGGCGCGCGGCATGCCGCGCCAGTAGCCGAGCCCCCGCGCGGGCGCAATCAGCTATATAAAGAGTTCTTTATATGTCGCGTCCGAAGCGGTGCCGAACCGGGCGCTCAAGCGGTACCGGTCGCCGACACCAGCAGGCGCGGATCGATGCCGGCGGCAACGAAGCAACGCTCCCACCGCTCCCCCGCCGGCACATCGTACAGGAGGTCGGTTTCCGAAGGCGTGTTGAACCAGCCGTGGCGCGACAGCTCGCCTTCGAGCTGCCCCGATTCCCAGCCGGCGAAGCCCAGCGCCACCAGGAACCGCTCCGGCCCCGTTCCTTCCGCGATCGCGCGCAGCACGTCGATCGTGCCGGAGAGCGACCAGCGCCCCGCGACGTCGATCGTGTCCTGCCCGCCCCAATCCTTGCTGTGGAGCACGAAGCCGCGGCGGGGCTCCACGGGGCCGCCGACATGGACCGGCAGGTCCGCCACCAGGTCCGTCCGCAGCTCGAACTGGCGCAGCAGGTCGTGCAGGCCCAGCCCGTCCACGGTTTCGCCGACGCCAACCCCCATCGCGCCCTTTTCATCATGGGCGCAGATCGCGATCACCGCATGTTCGAACCGCGGGTCGCCGATGCCGGGCATCGCCAACAGGAACTGACCGACCAGAAACGCTGCTTTATCCATAGGTTGGAAACATAGCGCCGGGTCCGCCGTTCCGCCACTGCTTGAAAAGCCCCTCCGACGCACCCTAGCTACGCGCGCGCATCCGGCCGGGCGCGCAACAGGGAGAATTTCATGACCATCCAAGTGGGCGACCGCCTGCCCGACGCCACTTTTGCCAAGGTAACGGCCGACGGCCCCGAGCAGGTCGACACCGCCAGCTTCTTCCAGGGCCGTCGCGTCGCCCTGTTCTCGGTGCCCGGCGCCTTCACCCCCACCTGCTCCGCGCGCCACCTGCCGGGATTCGTCGAGAAGGCGGCCGAGATCCGCGCCAAAGGCATCGACGAGATCGCCTGCACCGCCGTCAACGACGCCTTCGTGATGAAGGCCTGGGGCGACGCCAACGGAGTGGGCGACAAGGTGACGATGCTCGCCGATGGCAACGGCGCCTTCGCTCGCGCCGTCGGGCTGGAACTCGACGGGTCGAAGTTCGGCATGGGCACGCGCGCGCAGCGCTATGCCATGGTGATCAACGACGGCGTGGTCGAGGCGCTTCACGTCGAGCAACCCGGCGAGTTCCGGGTAAGCTCGGCCGAGCATTTGCTGGAGACGCTGTGAGGCCGGCACTGCTTCGCTGACGCGTGGCACGGGAACGGCGGAGCAGCCGTTCCCGCACCTCCCCACCGGAACCGCCGCAAGGGCCACGAGTTGGTTTCTCGTTACGCGACCACATTGACCGATGGGAGGCACCCCGATGAACGCAACCACGTCGACCAACACGAACGGCACCACCGAGGCCGAGAAGACCAGCTTCGCCGACAAGGCGCACGTGCAGCTCGACAAGAGCAAGGAAGCGATCGCTGATGCCGCCGGTCGCAGCAAGGAAGCGATCAGCGGCGCTGCCAAGAGCACCACGGCCGCGGTCAAGAAGAAGCCCGGCACCACCGCTGCGATCGTCGCAGGTGCGGCCGCAGCCATTGCCGGCGCAGCGTTCGGTGCGTCCAAGCTGATCGACAAGAAGAAGACCGGCGCAAAGACCAAGTCGGCGAGCGGCACCGGCAGCACCTCGGGCGGGAAGTCGGCTTCCAGCAAGAGCGGCAGCACCGCCAGCAAGTCCAACAGCAAATAAGCCCGCGGGCGGCGAAGCCGCGTCCCGCGCGCCGCCGGTGCCTGCCAGGGCACCGGCGGTCTTTGCCTCCGTCCTTGCGCCTGGGCTTGCGCGCTGGCGCCGAACGCTTTAGCGGCAGAGGATGACGCAAGCTTCAGACATCGTCGATCGCCTGGATCGACTCTACAATGCCTCCGTGGATCGGCTGCGGAGCGCCCTCGACACCTATCTTCGCGATCGTACGCCGCCGCCGAGCTCCTCCCGGCTGGACGGCACCTTCGCCTATCCCGAGCTTCGGCTGAGCTATCGCGGCGGCGGCGACCTGCCGACGCCGATGCGCTCGTTCGCCCGCCTGAACGTGCCCGGCGAGTACCGCATCACGGTGACCAAGCCGGCGATGTTCTCCGACTATCTCCAGGAACAGCTGTCGCTGATCATGGAGAGCCACGACGTCGAGGTGAGCGTCGCGCAAAGCCGGCAGGAAATCCCCTTCGCCTATGTGCTCGACGCCGGCCACGCGCTGAGCCTCGACCAGGTGACCGCCGCCGAACTCGCGCGGCACTTCCCGGCGACCGAACTCGCGCATATCGGCGACGAGATCGCCGACGGCCTCTGGATCCACGAGGACGGGAACCGCCCGCTCGCGCTATTCGACGCGCTGCGCACCGACTTCTCGCTCGCGCGGCTACGCCACTATACCGGCACCCCGCCCGAGCACATCCAGCGCTACGTGCTGTTCACCAACTACCACCGCTATGTCGACGAATTCGTCCGCTGGGCCTGCTCTCAGCTCGGTGAAGGCAGCCGCTACACCGGGGTGTCCGGCGCCGGCGGGCTGATGATGTCCGCGGGCGACGACGTCGACAAGCTGGTGACGGACAGCGCCTGGCGGCGGCACCAGATGCCCGCCTATCACCTGATGGCGCCGGATCGCAGCGGCATCACGCTGGTCAACATTGGCGTTGGCCCGTCCAACGCAAAGACGATCTGCGATCACCTGGCCGTGATGCGGCCGGAGGCATGGCTGATGATCGGCCATTGCGGCGGCCTGCGCCCCAGCCAGCGGATCGGCGACTATGTGCTGGCCCACGCCTATCTGCGCGACGACCACATCCTCGACGACGTGCTGCCGCCCGAAATCCCGGTTCCGGCGATCGCCGAAGTGCAGCAGGCGCTCGCCCGCGCCGCGGAGACGGTGTCCGGCCAGTCGGGCGACGAGCTCAAGCGGCGGCTACGCACCGGCACCATCGTCACCACCGACGACCGCAACTGGGAGCTGCAATTCTCCCGCTCGGCGCTGCGTTTCTCGCTCAGCCGCGCGGTCGGCATCGACATGGAGTCGGCGACCATCGCGGCGCAGGGCTATCGCTTCCGCGTCCCCTACGGCACGCTGCTGTGCGTCTCCGACAAGCCGCTCCACGGTGAGCTGAAGCTGCCCGGCCAGGCCAACCGCTTCTACGAACGCGCGATCAACGAGCACATGCGGATCGGCATCGAGACTTGCGAGGAACTGCGGCGCGAAGGCAACCGCCTCCACAGCCGCAAGCTGCGCGCGTTCAACGAACCGCCGTTCCGGTAAGGGGCAACGACGTTTCGCAACCCCGTTCGTCCTGAGTAGCCACTGAGCGAAGTCGAAGTGGCGTATCGAAGGACCGTCCCAGGTGCTTCGATACGGGGCTGCGACAAGCTCAGCCCCTACTCAGCACAAACGGGGTCATTTGCGGCCATCCCGCTCTAGCGAGGGGCTTTCGCCAGTCACCGCGCGCATTCACAGTAGCGCATGTCAGCGACGAAGAACGGGGGCGGCAGCGTCGCCGCCCCCCTCAGCTCACCACCCCTTGGGCTTGCCCTTGTTCTGCTGGTCGAGCCACGTCTTGAGCGGCGCGAAATAGTCGACCATCGCCTTGCCGCTCATCTCGCGGGTGCCGGTGAACGCCTGCAGCGCCTCCGGCCAGGGCTTGGACGCGCCCATCTCCAGCATCTTGTTCAGCCGTGCGCCGACCTCCTTGTTGCCGAAGAAGGAGCAGCGGTGCAGCGGGCCCTTCCAGCCGGCCTGGTCGCACGCCGCCTTGTAGAACTGGAACTGGAGGATGCGCGCCAGGAAGTAGCGCGCGTACGGGGTGTTGCCGGGGATGTGGTACTTGCCGCCCGGATCGAAGCGGCTCTCGTCGCGCGCCACCGGCGGTACGATGCCCTGGTACTGGAGGCGCAGCGCGTCCCAGCCCTTCTGGTAGCCGCCGGTCGGGATCTGGCCGGAGAAGACACCCCAGCGCCACTTGTCCATCAGCAGGCCGAACGGCAGGAACGCGACCTTGTCCATGGCCTGGCGGAGCAGCAGGCCGATGTCCTTCTCGGCGCCCGGCACCTGCGCGCGATCGAGCAGGTTGATGTTCACCAGATAGTCCGGCGTGATCGACAGCGCGACGAAGTCGCCGATCGCCTCGTGGAAGCCGTCGTTGGCGCCGTTCATGTAGAGGAACGGCTGCCGGTTGTAGGCGCGCTGGTAGTAGTTGTGCCCAAGCTCGTGGTGGATCGTGACGAAGTCGTCCGAATTCACCTTGGTGCACATCTTGATGCGAATGTCGTCCTTGCTGTCGATGTCCCAGGCGGAGGCGTGGCAGATCACCTCGCGGTCCGCCGGCTTCACGATCTGCGAACGCTGCCAGAAGGTCTCTGGCAAGGGCGCGAAGCCGAGCGAGGAGTAGAAGCCCTCGCCCGCCTTCACCATCTTCACCGGGTCGTAGTTCTTGGCCTTCAGCAGGTCGCCGATGTCGTAGCCGAGGTCCCCCGTGCCCGCGGGGGCGACCACGTCATAGATGTTGCCCCATTCCTGCGCCCACATGTTGCCGAGCAGGTCGGCGCGGATCGGCCCGGTCTTCGCCTGGACGGCGTCGCCGTACTTCTCGTTGAGCTTCCAGCGGACATAGGTGTGGAGCGACAGGTAGAGCGGCTCGACCTCCTTCCACAGCTTGTCGGCCATCTGCGCGAACTGCTCGGGCGGCATGTCGTAGCCCGAACGCCACATCGCGCCGACGTCGGAGAAGCCGAGCTCCTTGGCGCCCTCATTGGCGATGCCCACCATCTGGGCATAGTCCTTGCGCATCGGCGCGCCGACATTGTCGTGCCAGCTGACCCACATCTCCTTGAGCTCATTGGGGTCGCGGCTGCTGCCCATCGCCGCCTCGATGTCCGATCCGTTGATCGGCTGGCCACCCTTGGTGCCCCGGCCCTTGCCGTAGGAGGATGCCATGCGGGTGCTGATGTCGGACAGCTGCTGGGCGGCACCCGGCCGGGTCGGGGCGGGCAGCGTGAGGCCGTTCTTCAGGATGTCGAGCTTGCGGCGGGTGTCGTAGGACAGGCCCTTCACGCCGTCGAACTTCGCCGCCTCGAGTGCGTAGCGCACGCCCATCTCGGTGCCGATCGCGCCGGACTTCGCGGCCAGCGCATCGGTGTCGTCGGTGATGTAGGTCGCGTTCACCCAGGCGATGCGCGAGGCATCGAGCGAATAGTCGGCAAACTCCTTCTCGGCGCGCGCGACCAGCGCGTCGGCATCGGCGGCTGTCGGAGCGGCAGTGCTGGCGGCCGGTGCAGCGGGTGCGGCTTGCGCGAACGGCGGTGCGGCAGCGGCAAGCGAGAGGGCGACGGCAAGCGTCGAGGCAGCGGTACGGAACATGGAACCCCCGGGTACGGAACGAATGCGCGCAACCTGCGCGCCCGCCCCGCCCGCGGTCAAGCGCCCAGGAAGTCCGCGATCGCCTCGCCCAGCTCCGGCTTGGTCACCGCGCTCATGTGCCCGCCCGGGACTTCGCGCAGCGTGGCGTTCGGCAGCAAGTCCGCGAGCGCGGCATGGCTGCCGTTGTCGCTGTCCTCCTCGCCCGCGACCACCAGCGTCGGCTGCCGGATCGCGGCGATTTCCTCGCGAGACGTATCCACGAAGGTGTCGAGGATGCCGAGCAGCGCGATCGGGTCGCCCTTGGTGGTCTTCAGGAAAGCCTCGGCCAGCCACTCGGGGGTCCCGCGTTCGTGCTTGCCGAGATTGGTGAGGATATTGCGGAAGTGATCGGCCCGGCCGCTGGTGCCGGTCAGCCCCTCAAGTCCCATGCCCGCGACCACCAGCTTGGCCGGTGCAGCACCACGCGCGACCATCCGCACCGCGGTGCGCCCGCCAAGCGAATAGCCGGCGAGATCATAGTCGCTGAGGCCAAGGTGCCGGACCAGCGCCTCGCCGTCCTGCGCGAGCGCGTCCGCCGGATAGGCGGCAGCGTCGTGCGGACGGGCGCTGTGTCCATGCGCACGCAGGTCCGGCATGATGACCCGATAACCCTTGGCCGCGATCTTGGCGGCGTGTCCGTAGCGGATCCAGTTGGTATAGGCGTCGCTGAAATAGCCGTGGATCAGCAGCAGCGGACGGCCCTCGCCGCCCTCATGCCAGGCGATCTCGGTGCCGTCGAAGCTCTGGAAGCGGTGCGTCTCAGTCGGGAAGTCTGCCAACGATTTTCATCCACCTGTCGCGCGTGTTCGGGTTCTCGTCGGCGCGATATTCGGGGAGGCCGCGCGTGTCGAGCCATTGCGGGTGCCAGCTCTCCACCCCGAAATGATGACGCGGCTGGAAGCGGCCCGGAGAATCGAAGCTGCCGACGGTCAGGTCCAGGTTCTCGCTGTCCGGGAACTCGAACGTCAGCGGCGTGCCGCATTCCCGGCAGAAGCCGCGGCTGGCGATCGGGGAAGAGGCATAGCGATCGGGCTCCTGCTCCCACACCACTTCCGCCTTCCGGACGTTCTTGAACGCAATCGAGACGCCGCCGGTCGCGCGCTGGCACATGCGGCAGTGGCACAGATAGGCATCGTCGTCGTGGATGGCGACGCTGTAGCGCACCCGCCCGCACTGGCACCCGCCGGAAACCGTCTCGCGCATCGCGCTTCTCCTGCACCCGTTTGCTGGACCACCTCGACATTGTGCGCCGCTTGGGCATCAATGTCGAAGGGGCGTCCGCCCCTGCCATTCGTCGCTTCGCCAGGAGTCGTTCCGCCCATGCCCTTCCGTTCCACACGCCCTTCCCTGCGTCTCCTTGCACTCGCCGCGCTTGTCGGCACGTCCACCGCAGCAATCGCCGCCCCCGCCAAGAAGCCCAGCTTCGACGTCGCGCGCGTCTCCAACGACATCAAGACGCTGTCGAGCGATGAATATGAGGGTCGCGGCCCCGCCACCCGCGCCGAGACCAAGACGATCGAGTACATCGCCGCGCAGTTCAAGGCGGCGGGGCTGAAGCCGGCCGGCGACAAGGGAAGCTGGTTCCAGGACGTGCCGCTGCTGCGCTCCGACATCGTCGGCACGCCCAGCCTGGCGATGGCGATCGGCGGCGCGAACAAGCCGCTGACCCAGGGCAACGAGATCGCGGTGCGCGCCGCCTCGACCGGCCAGACCTCGGTCCAGCTGAACGCGGCACCGCTGGTGTTCGTCGGCTATGGCGTGAAGGCGCCGGAGCGGAATTGGGACGACTTCAAGGGGGTAGATCTCAAGGGCAAGATCATGGTCGTGCTCGTCAACGACCCCGCTTTCGAGGGCGGCGAAGGCGACTTCGGCGGCCGGCTGATGACCTATTACGGCCGCTGGACCTACAAGTACGAGGAAGCGGCGCGCCAGGGCGCGGCAGGCGTGCTGGTGATCCACGAAAGCGAACCCGCCTCCTACGGCTGGGCGACGGTCAAGAACTCGAACACCAACACCATGTTCGACATCGTCCGCGCGAACCCCGCGGCTGCCCACACGCCGATGGAAGGCTGGATCCAGAAGGATCTGGCCGCCGAATTGTTCAAGGCGTCCGGCACCGACTTCGAGGGGGCGAAGGCCGCGGCGCGCAAGGCGAACTTCCGTCCCATGCCGCTCAAGGCGACGATGACCGCCAGCTATCAGGTGAAGCCAGAGATCATCACCTCGCACAACGTAGCCGGCATCCTGCCCGGCAGCCGCCACCCGGACGAGACCGTGATCTACTCAGCGCACTGGGATCACCTGGGCATCGGCGCCCCGGATGCGAAGGGCGACACCATCTACAACGGCGCGCTCGACAATGCGTCGGGCACCGCCGCGCTGATGGAACTCGCCCGCGCTTACGGCAAGGGACCGAAGCCCGACCGGTCGATCCTGTTCCTGGCGGTGACGGCGGAGGAAAAGGGGCTGCTCGGCTCCGAATATTACGCCGACAACCCGCTCCGGCCGCTCGCCACCACGGTGGGCGCGATCAACATGGACGGTCCGTTCGCGGTCGAGAAGACGACCGACTTCAGCATTTCGGGTGCGGCCAAGCTCGACCTGCTGACCATGCTGACCGAGGAAGCCGCCAAGTTCGGCCGCCACTACACGGCCGAGGCGCGGCCGGAAGCGGGCAGCTTCTATCGCTCGGACCATTTCCCCTTCGCCAAGCGTGGCGTGCCCGCCATCTCCTATGACGCGGGCCAGGAGCTGGTGAACGGCGGTGCCGCGCGCGGCAAGGAGTTGAGCGACCTCTATACCCGCGACCGGTACCATCAGCCTGCGGACGAATATGATGCCAGCTGGAACACCAGCAGCTGGGAAGGCGACCTCACCCTGCTCTACAATCTCGGCGATCGCCTGGCGAACGGGCGGGTCTGGCCGAACTGGTCCGCCGACAGCGAGTTCCGCGCCACCCGTGAGGAGACCGCGTCCCAGCGCAAGTAAGACCGTGATCGGGAGCGGCTGGGCCCCGCTCCCACCGGCTCCGGTGGCACGTCCCATGGACGCAGCGCCAAGCCGGCGATAGGAGCCCGTCAAAACAAGCGCATCAGGGGAGGCATGTCCTGCCGAGGCCCCCTTTTCGGAGCCCTTGATGACGTCTGCCCGCCGCCCCTCTCCTCACGACGGCATTCCGCACAGCAGTGCGGAGGATCTCTATGCGATGTTCGTCGGCTGCACGCTGCTGGTGCTGGGGCTGGTGTTTCTGAAAGCGGCGGGGCTGGTGACGGGCGGCATCGCGGGGATCGCGCTGCTCGTCTCCTACCTCGTGCCGCTTCCGCCGGGCGTGCTGTTCACGATCATCAACCTGCCCTTCTTCGCCTTCGCCTGGAAGGTGATGGGCGCGCGCTTCACGCTGCGCTCGATCGCGGTGAACGCGGGCATCGCGCTGTTCTCGGCGATCCGGCCCTATGCCTTCGAAGTCGGCACCGTGCACCCGTTGTTCGCGGCGCTGGTCGGCGGAACCGTGATCGGCATGGGGATCCTGTCGCTCGCGCGCCATGACGCCGCCGTCGGCGGGACCGGTGTGCTGACGCTGTGGCTGCAACGCGAACGCGGCTGGAACGCGGGGCGCACCCAGATCGCACTCGACGTGGTGATCCTCGCGCTGGCTATCCCGGTGGTGTCAGGCCAGCAACTCGGCTGGTCGATCCTCAGCGCCGCGGCGATCAGCGGCATCCTGATCGCCTGGCACCGGCCGGGCCGCTACACCGGCTATTGAGCGGCGTGGCCGCCCCGGCGCGGAGCCGGAGCGGCCAGAGCGTCAGGCGGCCTTCTTGAGGTGCCGGCGGCCGAGCAGCTCGGCGATCTGCACCGCGTTCAGCGCGGCACCTTTGCGCAGGTTGTCGCTGACGCACCACAGCGCCAGGCCGTTCTCGACGGTCGAGTCCTCGCGCACGCGGCTGATATAGGTCGCGAACTCGCCGACGCATTCGATCGGCGTGATGTAGCCGCCGTCCTCGCGCTTATCGACCAGCATGACGCCGGGAGCCTCGCGCAGGATGTTCTGCGCTTCCTCGGCCGAGATCTCGTTCTCGAACTCGATGTTGATCGCTTCCGAGTGGCCGACGAACACCGGCACGCGCACGCAGGTGGCGACGACCTTGACCTTGGGATCCAGGATCTTCTTGGTCTCTACGACCATCTTCCACTCTTCCTTGGTCGAGCCGTCGTCCAGGAAGCTGTCGATGTGCGGGATCACGTTGAAGGCGATCTGCTTGGTGAACTTCTTCGCCTCGGCCGGATCGCCGACAAAGATGTTGCGGCTCTGCTCGAACAGCTCGTCCATGCCCGCCTTCCCCGCGCCGGAGACCGACTGGTAGGTCGCGACGACGACGCGCTTGATCTTGGCGGCATCGTGCAGCGGCTTCAATGCCACCACCATCTGCGCGGTCGAGCAGTTCGGGTTGGCGATGATGTTCTTCGCGCGATAGCCGTCGATCGCCTCCGGGTTCACCTCCGGCACGATCAGCGGCACGTCCGGGTCCATGCGGTACAGCGACGAATTGTCGATCACGGTGCAGCCGGCGGCAGCGAATTTGGGCGCGTAGACCTTGGTCGCTTCGGAGCCGATCGCGAACAGCGCCATGTCCCAGCCGGTGGGATCGAAATGCTCGATGTTCTGGATCTTGTACTGCTTGCCGGTCTCGCCGAAGTCGACCGTGTCGCCGACCGACCGCGACGAGGCGAGCACCGCCAGTTCGTCGATCGGAAACTCGCGCTCCGCCAGGATGTTGAGCATCTCCCGCCCGACATTCCCGGTCGCGCCTGCGACCACCACCCGATAGCCCATCACTTACTCCACTCGCATTGTCGCCGCGGCGCTAGACTGTCTCCAGCCCCGCGGCAACCAAGCGTTACTTTGCTGCCGCGTTCTGCGGCTTTGGCGCAACAACATTGCGATCCAGGAACGACAGGATCGTCTTCCACAGGTGCTCACTGACCCCCGGTCCGCCCACCCGATGGGTGTTGCCGGGATAGAACATCATCTCGAACGGCGTGGCCGTCCGCTGCATCTCCGCCGCGAACAGCGTCGAGTTGTCGAGGAACACGTTGTCGTCCGCCATGCCGTGGATCAGCAGCAGCGGATCGCGGATCTTCGACGCCTCCGTCACCACGCCGGACGACGCATAGCTCTGCGGATCGGTGCGCGGATCGCCCAGGTACCGCTCCGTATAATGCGTGTCGTAGAGGCCCCAGTCGGTGACCGGCGCGCCCGCAACGGCCGCCGCGTACACGCCGGGCGTCTTCTCCAGCATCTTGAGCGACAGATAGCCGCCATAGGACCAGCCATAGGTCGCGATCTTGGCCGGATCCACGAACGGCAGCGTCTTGAGGTAGTTGGCGCCCGCCAGCTGGTCCTCGACCTCGACGGTGCCCATCGCGTGATACAGCTGGTTCTCGAACGCCGTGCCCCGGTTGTACGAGCCGCGATTGTCGATCTGGAAGAAGATCCACCCCTGATCGACCAGATACTGCGGCAACGCGCCCTGCCAGCCGCGCGTCACCTGCTGGCCGGTGCCGGGGCCGCCATAATGCTGGAAGAACACGGGATATTTCTTGCCCGGTTCCAGCGGCGGCGTGATCATCTCCCAGTGCAGGGTCGAGCCGTCCGCGGCCTTGATCGTCCCGAACTGCGTCTGGCGATGGCTGGCGGCGAACGGATAATAGGGGTGGTCCGGCCCGATCGCGTTCTCGTTGATCCAGGCGACGCGCTTACCCGTGACGTCCGCCAGATAGACCTGCGCCGGCTGGCTCGGGCTGGAGCGCGTGATCAGGAAGCGGCTCGCCGCCCCGTCCATGGTGGCGCCATTCCACCAGCCCTTCTCCGTCAGCCGGGTAATGTTGCCCGGCCGCTTGAGGTCGAGCGCATACAGATGCTGCTCGAGCACGTCGTCCTTGTTGCCGGTGAAGAACAGCCGGCCCTTGGCCTCGTCGAAGCCGACCAGCGACTGGACCACCCAGGGCCCCTTGGTCAGCTGCGTCCACTTGCCCGCCTTCCAGCGGTAGAGATGGCCGAAACCGTCGCGCTCGGAACGCCAGATGAGGCTGCCGTCCTTCATCACGCGATAGGCGTCGGACAGGTTGATCCAGCTGCGCTCGCCGGCCGTCTCGGTGAACAGCACGGTCGACTTGCCGGTGACGGGGTCCACCCGCAGCATGTCGAGCCGCTTCTGATCCCGGGTCTGGCGCTGGACCAGCATCGCCGAGCCGTCCGGCAGCCAGTCGACGCGCGCGAGATAGATGTCGGGGTCGCTCCCCAGGTCGACCTTCACGCGCCCTGAGCCGTCCGGCTTCATGACATAGAGGTCGACCAACGCGTTGGGCGTGCCTGCCGCAGGGTAGCGCTGGTCATAGACCTTGGTGCCGGTGGCGCCGATCGCGGCGCGGCTGAACACCTTCACCGGCGCCTCGTCGAACCGCTCGACCGCGATGTAGCGTTCGTCGGGAGACCACCAATAGCCGGTGTTGCGGTGCATTTCCTCCTGCGCCACGAACTCGGCCTCGCCGAAGTGGACGGTGCCCGCGCCCTCGGTCGTCACCGCCTGCGCCGCGCCGCCGGCGAGCGGCTGCACGAACAGGTTCTGGTCGCGCACGAAGCTGACGAAGCGGCCCTTGGGGCTCACCAGCGGGTTGAGCTCGCCCGCCTGGGTCTCGGTGAGGCGGCGGACCTGGCCGTCGAGGGTTGCCAGGAACAGGTCGCCGTCCAGCGGCACCAGGATCGACTGTCCGTCGGGTGCGAAGTCGTATGCGACGATACCGCGCGACCCGGCGATGCGCGCACGCTCGCGCTGCATCTTCTCGGCCTCGGACAGTTCGGCACCCGATCCCACCTTCTTGGAATCGACCAGCATCCGCCATTCGCCGGTGGTCGCATCCATCGCCCACAGGTCGAAGCGTTCCTTTTCGTCCGCACGGTTGCGCAGCACCGTCACATAGCGGCCGTCGGGCGAGATCTGCAGGTTGCGCGGCGCGGTGCCGTTGAGGTCGGGGCTGCCGAACACGCGCGCGAGCGTCAGCGTCTGCTGCGCGTCCTGCGCTGCCTGCGTCACCGCCGCCGGCTGTGGCGATCGGGCCAGATCAGTGGCCATGGCAGCGGTTCCGCTCGTCATCATGGCAACGCCCAACACCCATCTCAACATCCCGTCGCGTCTCCGTGGAACACGCCTGCGGACGCAGGCGACGGCCGCGTTATCGCGGCGCAGGAGCCCCGGGTAAAGCGCTGGTTCGCCTTCAGGAACAGCGCGCACGCAAAAGGGGCGCGGAAGGCTGTCGCCCTCCACGCCCCCAAAACGGACCCGATGGGTGCCGGCCGTTACTCGGCGGCAGCAGCCGTCGGGCGCGGGTCGCGACGCTCGGCGATACGCGCCGACTTGCCGGTGCGGCCACGCAGATAATAGAGCTTCGCACGACGCACCACGCCGCGGCGAACCACCTCGACCGAGTCGATGTTCGGCGAGTACAGCGGGAAGACGCGCTCGACGCCCTCACCGAAGCTGATCTTGCGGACCGTGAACGACGAGCCCATGCCCTTGTTCGAGCGCGCGATGCACACGCCCTCGTAGTTCTGGACGCGGGTGCGCTCGCCTTCGACGACCTTCACGCCGACGCGCAGCGTGTCGCCCGCACGGAATTCCGGAATCTTCTTCGCCTCGTTGAACTTGGCGATCTGCTCGGCTTCGAGCGTCTGGATGAGGTTCATGTCAGTCTTCCTCGTCATGTTGCCGCGCGCCAGAGGGAGGTCGGACCCGAGCGCCCTCATGGCGCTCCCACAGATCCGGCCTCCGTAGCCGTGTATCGACCTCGGACCTGTGCTTTCGCCAGGCCGCGATCTTCGCATGATCCCCCGATCGCAGCACTTCGGGGATCGTGCGCCCTTCCCATGTCACTGGTCGGGTATATTGCGGGTATTCGAGCAGCCCCGTTTCGAAGCTCTCGTCATCCCCGCTTGAAGCGGTGCCCATTACGCCTGGAAGCAGCCGAATGCAAGCATCGAGCAGGACCAGCGCGCCCATCTCGCCACCCGACAGCACATAGTCGCCGATCGACACCAGCTCGATGTCGCGCGCCTCGAACAGGCGCTCGTCATAGCCCTCGAACCGGCCGCACAGCACGGTGACGCCCGGCCCTTGCGCCAGTTCCCGCACCCGCTGCTGGTCGAGCGGACGGCCGCGCGGGCTCATCGCGATTACGGGCCGCTCGTCGGCGACGCTGTCGAGGGCGGCGGCAAGCACATCGGCGCGCATCACCATCCCCGCCCCGCCGCCAGCCGGCGTGTCGTCCACCGAGCGGTGCTTGTCGGTCGCAAAGTCGCGGATCTGCACCGTCTCGAGCGACCAGCGGCCCTCGCGCAGCGCCCGGCCGGCAAGCGAAGTGCCGAGCGGGCCGGGAAACATCTCCGGGTAAAGCGTTAGGACGGTTGCGGCAAAGGACATGCCCGCCCCATTGACCGATGGAGACAGGATGACAAGTTCCGAGACGCAGCGCGACGACTGCATCATCATCGGCGCAGGCCCCGCCGGCCTCACCGCCGCCATCTACCTGGCGCGCTTCCACCTCTCGATCCGGCTGTTCGACTGCGGCTCCAGCCGCGCGGCGATGATCCCGTGCACGCGCAACCACGCCGGTTATCCCGAGGGGATCAAGGGCACCGATCTGCTCCGGCTGATGTACGCCCAGGCCAAGCGCTACGGCGCCCACCGCGAGCTTGCGGAGGTCACCGGCCTCACCCGCGACGAGGACGGGTTCGTCGTGCGGATCGGCGATCGGATCGCGCGCGCCCGCACGGTGCTGCTGGCGACCGGGGTGGTGAACCACCGGCCCAAGAGCCTGCCGAACGACGTTCACGATGCCGCGCTCGCGCGCGGACTGCTGCGCTACTGCCCGATCTGTGACGGCTATGAGGTGACAGACAAGCGCGTCGGCGTGATCGGCACCGGCGATCACGGCATGCGCGAGGCGCTGTTCCTGCGCGGCTATACCCGGGACGTGACGCTGATCGCGCCGGAAGCCGAGCATGGGCTGGACGACGCCTGCGCGGCAAAGCTCGACGCCGCCGGCATCCAGCGTGTGGATGGGCCCTGCGGCGGCTTCGCGATCGAGGGCGACCAGCTGGCGCTCGACACCGCTGGCGGGCGGATGGCGTTCGACAGCGTCTATCCCGCGCTCGGCTCCCGCATCCGCTCGCACCTGGCGGTGGAGGCAGGCGCGCGGGCGAGCGAGGACGGCTGCCTGGAGGTCGACGACCACCAGCGCACCTCCATCCCGGGCCTGTTCGCGGCGGGCGACGTGGTGAAGGGCCTGGATCAGATCAGCCACGCCATGGGCGAAGCCGGCGTCGCCGCCACCACCATCCGCAACACCCTGAGCGAGCAGTCGCCGCTTTGGCGCTAACCCAGGGCGTGCAGCTTCTCCGGCGCGGCGCCCTCCGCACCGCGCACCGCCCGTTCGACTTCGGCCTCGCTCAGGCCGAAGTCGCCGAGCGCATAGCGGTGGCCCGCCAGCCGGCGGTGCCGCCCCTGGTCGAGGTAGCGCTGCATCCGGCTTCGCACTTCTTTCGTCAGCGGCAGGTCGAGCATGCGATAGACCCGCTGCATCTCCCGCTCCCAGTCCTCGGCGATCGCATCGAAGCCGACGTCCACCTGCGGCACGTCCGCCGCCGCGCGCGCCGCCCGCATCCGCCGCTCCCGCAACGACACCTTGCGCACCCACTCCGCCCCGATCCAGTGCCGATCGACGTGGTCCGACTGCACACGCATCTGGCTGTGTACCAGCGATGCCGAGGACGCGACCACAGCCGATGCCGGCCGGTCGAGGCAGACGAGCCGCGCGTCCGGGAAGGCCGCCAGCAATGATTCCAGATCCTGCGCGAACTGGGGGAGCTTGAGCACCCACGGCCGGTCCTCCCGCCCCTTCCGGAGCCATGCCACCGTCTGCAACAGTCGCTTGAACTCGGCATAGACCGGTCGGGTGTCCATCGCCTCGCTAGCGGCCGCGAAGCTCGGGATGCGCCACTGCGCCTCGAACGCCGCGCCGAAGATCGACACGTTGTGCAGCCCGATCTCCTCGTCCGCCGCCTTCAGGGCGGTCGGATGGATGATGCGGAACTCGGGGTTCAGCCATTCCGCACAGCGCAGGCCGATCCATGCCCGCACCCGCCGGTCGTCGAGCCAGCGGCGCCGCGCGATCGGCACCGGGTTCCAGCTTTCGAAGAAGCGGGTGTGCGCCAACCGGGGATCGCAGGCGAGCAGCCGCTGCATGCGCGTGCTCCCCGAGCGCATCTGCCCCAGCACGATGATCGGCCGGGGAATAGGTTGGTCGAGGATTTCCGGATGCCGCCGCCAGAGCGCATGGACGCGCGCCCGATCGGCAAGGGCTGCGACCAGTTGGCCATAGGCGATCACCGTCCCGAGCGGCGACAGCGCCGCCTCCTCCCGCAGTGCCCCGGTCAGCCGCTCCAGCCGGTCCTCCCACCCGCTGCCGCTTCCCAGCTCCTGCAGGCCGGTTCGCGCGCGCGCGGCGGCAATCAGGTGGTCCGGCTCCAAGACGGGCCGCGAAAGCCAGCCGCGGCTCCATGCCTTTTCCAGCAGCGCGCTCACGCGGGCGTTGCGGCGGTGCTGCGCGGAAGGGGCGACGAGTTCCAAGCGATAGACCTCCGGCAGCCAAGATCGAGAGCCCTCGCTGGCAAGCAGGAAGAACCCGCCCGAAAGCGTTGAGTGCCACGCCGCTTTTAAGGGCTGGGTCGCCCGTGGATAGCCCGCGTCATCCGCGCCGTTGCGCGTGCCGCGTCCGCAGGTAGAGCGACAGGATGCCGGAGGGCGACTGCATCCGGCGATAGGCATTGCGTTCCGCCCAGCCGCGAAGCGGGGCGTCCAGCCCGCCGGGCGCCGCGGGGGTCGAGCGCACCTCGCCGCCGGTCACGATCGCCGGCGGCGGCGCGCTGCTCAGCACCCGGTCCAGGCTCTCGCGCGTGACCATGTGCATCCGCTGCTCCTCGGCCGGCGTTGCCAGCCCGCGCATGCGGAACAGGAACGGTCCCATGGCGAAGCGGGGGTCGATGTCGAGCTTGCCGCCCGCAAACCGCTCCGGCGACAGGCTGACCGCCTTGCCCGGCATGCCGCTGTCGTCCAGATGCTCCCCCAGCCAGTCGCCGTCCGCCACCGCGAACAGGATCGGCGAGCCGCCCCGCAGCGCCGCGATCGACTCGCTGGTCGTCCGCCAAAGCCCCAGAACCAGGGTTGCGGCCAGCACCAGCCGCAGGCTCCTGCGCGGTGCGATCGGCCCATGGATCGCGCCAAACCGCACGAACAGCGGCGGCAGGATCGGAATGACATATTGGCGGAAGCTGGGCTGCGGCAGCATCGCCGCGATGCAGCCGGCGATGATCAGCCAGTCGAGCGCGACGCCATGACGATCCCCGCCGTGGCGGAACCGCCGCCAGAGCACCAGCGCGAGCACCACCAGCGCAGGTCCCTGGACCAGGAACCAGGCGAGCCGGCCGAGCGTCGTCGGGAACTCCAGCATGTGCGCCTGCTCGTTGAGCATCCGCCATTGCTGCGGCGCGACCAGCGAATATTCGAAGACGCCGAACAGGAAGCTCTCCGGCGCGATCGCCAGCAGCACCAGCGTCGGCACCACGCCGACTGCGCCGCCCAGCGCATAGGCCGTGGCGCTACGGAAGCGGTCGCGACGCCCCTCGTACAGCATCACCGCAAACAGCACGCCCGCCGGCACGATGTAACTGATCTTGACCGACACGGCCGCGCCGAAGGCGAGCCCGGCCAGGAAGACGCGCCGGTTCGGGCGGATCCGCAGCTGCGTGTCGACCAGCAGCCAAATGCCCAGCGCCTCGAAGAACACCGGCAGCGCGTCGTTGCGCGCGACGCCGCCGGCAAAGATCATCGCGTCGCACAATGCCAGCATGACGGCGGCGGCGAAGGCCCGCCGCGGCGTTCCCCCCGCCGCCTTTGCCGCCAGGTAGACGAACACGATCGCCCCGGCGGCGGCCGCCGCATTGGCGAGCCGCAGCGCAAGAAACAGCCAGCCTTCCTCGACAAAGGCGAACGGCGCGAGAAGAAAAGGTTGCAGCGGCGTCTGCAGGTACATGAAGTCGCGGAACGGCAGCCCGTAGCGCATCAGCTCCACGGCCGCGACATATTGGCTCTCGTCGCGGTTCAGCGGCAGCACCAGTGCAGCGAGTACGAACAGCGTCAGGGCTGCCAGGAGCAGCAACGGAGCAGGCTTGCGAAACATCGCGGGCGGCCTAGCCAGCGGCCGCAGGGGCGGCAAGCGACGAATTATGACAATCTTGCAACAGCTTGCCGGGTCGTCACGCGTGTCTCAGACCTCGATGAAGGCTGTCGTGATCACCAGTCGCTCGCCATTCCATTCCGGAACCGCGTCGGCCCGCATCGGGACCATGAAGCGCTTGCCCGTCGGACGCTCAATCTCCAGCACGTCGCCCGCACCGAAGTTCTCGACGGCAACCACGGTGCCGAGCGGTTCGTTTGTATCGGAGACCGCGGCGAGCCCGATCAGGTCCGCGTGATAATATTCGCCTTCCTCCAGCGGAGGCAGGCTGTCGCGCGGCACCCACAGCTGTGTACCGCGCAACGCTTCGGCCGCGTCGCGCGAGGAGACCTCGGCAAAGCGGGCGATGGCGCCATTGTTGCCCGGCCGAACCGACCGGAGCGTCAGGGCCCCGCCGTTCAGCACGGTGTGCGCGGCCAGGTCTTCGGCGAAGACCTTGAGCCGCACCTCACCCGCGATGCCATGGGCGCCGATCGCGACGGCGAGCACCACGCGGCGCTCGCCGTCGGCTGCCGGTTCCGCCTCAGGCGTCGGGAGATCCGTCGCCGCCGCCGGGGGCGTCGTCGGCACCCTCCGCGGGATCGGGCGTCGAGACGCCGGTGTTCGCACCGGTGTCCGGGGACGACGAGTCGTCATGGTCGTTGGCGCCGTGCTGTTCGGGGTCGATGGTCATCGTGCCGCTCCTTCTGCCGACCCGCCCCTTGCAGGCGGGTTCGGCAGAAGAAACGCACGAATGCCCGTTTGGGCTCAGGCCTCGGCGGTCTCGGCCGGTGCCTCGGCCGCGGCAGCCGCCTCGGCAGCCTTGGCCGCACGCTCTTCAGCGCGCTCGGTGGCCTTTTCGCCCGGCTTGCCCTTGTTCGGGTTGTTGCGCGCGGTGCGCTCCTTGACGCCGGCTGCGTCCAGGAAGCGGAGGACCCGGTCGGTCGGCTGCGCGCCGACGCTCAGCCAGTGCTTCGCACGCTCGGTGTCGAGCACCACGCGCTTCTCGTCGTCCTTGGCGAGCAGCGGGTTGTAGGTGCCGACCTTCTCGATGAACTTGCCGTCGCGCGGGCTGCGGGCGTCCGCGATCACGATCCGGTAATAGGGGCGCTTCTTGGAGCCGCCGCGCGACAGACGCATGCTGATTGCCATGGGATTTCCTTCTTCTTTCTACTCGTGGCCGCGGCAGTCGCCGGGCCGTTGGGTTGCTGATTGCCCCGTCGGAGCACTCACTTCTTCTTGATCAGGTTCTCGAAGCCGGGGGGCAGTTGCATGCCGCCCATGCCGCCACCGGGAAGGCCGGGAAGACCGCCGCTGCCGCCGGCCTTGCCCATCATGTCGCCAAGCTCGGCGCCGCCGAGCGCATTGCCCAGGCCGGCCATGCCGCCGCCCGGTCCGCCCTTGCCCAGCATCGCCATCATGCCCTTCAGACCGCCCATCTTTTTGAGCTTCTTCATGGCAGTCGACATTTCCTGATGCATTTTCAGGAGCTTGTTGACGTCCTGCACCGTGGTGCCCGAACCCTTGGCCACGCGGATCTTGCGCTTGGCGTTGAGCAGCTCGGGCTTGGCGCGCTCCTTCACCGTCATGGACGTGATCATCGCGTCCATGCGCAGCAGGATCTTTTCGTCGACGGCACCGGAGGCCATCGCCGCCTGGGCCTTTTTCATGCCCGGAATCATGCCGGCCAGCGCACCAAGGCCGCCCATGCGGCGCATCTGCTGGAGCTGCGCACGCAGGTCGTTCATGTCGAACTGACCCTTGGCCATCCGGTTGGCGATGCGCTCGGCATCCTCCGCCTGGATGCTCTCGGCGGCGCGCTCGACCAGCGACACCACGTCGCCCATGCCGAGGATGCGGCCGGCGAGGCGCTTGGGATGGAACGGCTCGATCGCGTCCAGCTTTTCGCCGACGCCTGCGAACTTGATCGGCTTGCCGGTGACCGCGCGCATCGAGAGCGCCGCACCGCCGCGCGCATCGCCGTCCATGCGGGTCAGGATCACGCCGGTGAGCGGCACCTGCTCGGAAAAGCTGGTCGCGACGTTGACCGCGTCCTGGCCGGTGAGCGAGTCGACCACCAGCAGCGTCTCATTCGGACGGGCGATGTCGGACACCGCCTTCATCTCGTCCATCAGCGCCTGGTCGACGTGCAGGCGGCCCGCGGTGTCGAGCATCAGCACGTCGAAGCCCTGGAGCTTCGCCGCCTGCAGCGCACGCCGTGCAATGTCGACCGGCTGCTGGCCCGCGACGATCGGCAGCGTCGCCACCTCGACTTGCTGGCCCAGCACCGCCAGCTGCTCCTGCGCGGCCGGACGGTTGACGTCGAGCGACGCCATCAGGACCTTCTTGCGCTCGCGACCCGACAGAAGCTTTGCGAGCTTGGCCGTCGTGGTGGTCTTGCCCGAGCCCTGGAGGCCCACCAGCATCACCACCGCCGGCGGTGTGACTGCGATGTCGAGCTCGGCCGTGTCCGGCCCCAGCATGTCGACCAGCGTGTCGTGGACGATCTTGACGACCTGCTGCCCCGGCGTGACCGAACGCAGCACGTCCTGGCCGATCGCGGCCTCGGTAGCCTTGTCGACGAAGGAGCGCGCGACCGGAAGCGCGACGTCGGCCTCCAGCAGCGCCACGCGCACTTCGCGCATGGCGGTACGCACGTCGGCTTCGGTCAGCGCACCACGGCCCCGCAGGCGATCGAAGACGCCTCCCAGCCGGTCGCTCAAGCTATCGAACACGTACCTGCTCCACTTCCACATCCTCCGTCCGGCGCCCAAGCAAAACACGCCGGCGGACGAAACCTCGTCGGCCGGCGTCGCCCGTGGGCGTTCGCATGGATGCCGTCCCATTGAGGAACGACGGTGGCCCGATAGCGGATTGCGCCGAACTGGGCAAGTCATGCGCAGGACCAGCAGGATTTAACCCGATCTACATACCTGTGGCGGACAAGGAGTCATGCGCTCGCGGCTTCCTCTCGGCACGATCTTCGGCATCGATCGTTCAGGCAGGTTGCGTCCTTCCTCGGACGCCTTGCTGTTGGGGATCGGCATCGCCTCGCTGCTGCTCCTGGTCGGGATCGGCAGCACGCTTCTCGCCAGCACGCTCGGCGTTTGGCTGGGGGGCGGACCGCCGCCGCAGCGGCTGCTCGTCGTGGCGCTGCTGCTCAACCTCGCGCTGATGCTGCTCGGCTGGAATCGCCACCAGGCGCAGCGCGCGGCCGCACAGGCCCAGGAGGCCGCCGAAGAACACGCCCGCGCGCTGGCAGCCCCCGACCCGCTGGCGATCCTGCTGGATCGCAAGGACTTCGCCTCCGAGGGCGCCGCCCTGATCGAGCGCGTCGGCCGGACGCGCGGCGCGGTTGCGCTGCTGCTGGTCGACCTCGATCATTTCAAGGCGATCAACGACATGCACGGCCAGCCGGCGGGGGACGTCGTGCTTCGGCACGCGGCGACCGCGCTGATCGAGACGATGCCGCCCGGCAGCCGCATCGCGCGCATGGGGGGCGACTCCTTTGCCTGCGCGGTGTCGATCGCCCCTGCCCAGCCGGCGCAGGTCCAGCGGCTCGCCGAACGCCTGCTGGCGCGGCTCTCGCAGCCGGTCGACGTCGGGGGCGTGCGCTGCCAGGTCACCGCCTCTGTCGGGGTTGCTTGCTCGGGCGCGGACTGCCCGTCGATCAAGGCGCTGATGCGCGCGGCCGACATCGCGCTCTATACGGCCAAGCGGAACGGCCGCGACCGCTTCGCCTGGTTCGATCGCTCGATGGAGCGCGAGCTGCACAGTCGGAACGACCTCGAAGAGGCGCTGCGGACCGCCATCCCCCAGGGTCAGATCCTCCCCTTCTTCGAACAGCAGATGGACCTCGTTACCGGCGACCTCGACGGGTTCGAGGTACTGCCCCGCTGGCAGCACCCGGCGCGCGGCTTGCTGGAGGGTGAGTCGTTCCTGCCGCTCGCGGAGGATACCGGCCTCGTCGCCGACCTGTCCTTGTCGCTGATGCGCCAGGCGTTCGACGCCGCCCGCGACTGGGACCCGTCGCTCTGCCTCTCGGTCAATCTTTCGCGCTGCCAGCTGCGGGACGCCTGGCTCGCGCAGAAGATCCTGAAGCTCCTCACCGAAACCGGCTTCCCGGCGCACCGTCTCCAGGTGGAAATCACCGAGAGCGCGCTGTTCGACAACCTACCGCTGGCGCAATCGATCATCGGCAGCCTGAAGAACCAGGGCGTGCGGGTCGCGTTGGACGATTTCGGCACCGGCTATTCCAGCCTGGCCCATCTGCGCGCGCTGCCGCTCGATCGGATCAAGATCGATGCCAGCCTCGTCCAGTCCATGGCCGACAGTGCGGACGCCACCGCCATCGTCAACGCGATCGCGCGGCTGGGAGAGAGCCTGAACCTGCCCGTGACCGCCCAAGGCGTGCCGACCGAAGCCGTCGAGACGCGCCTGCGCGGGATCGGCTGCGCCAAGGCACAGGGGCTGCGCTACGGCCCGCCGCTTTCCACCGCGGGCGTACGCCGGATGCTCGCCGAGCGTCGCCAGCTTGTCGCGCGCCCTGCTCCGGACGCGCCCGTTCAACTCCCGCTCGACGTTACCAACCAGCGCCTGGTTGGCTGAGATAGGTCAGCTCCTCCGGGGTCGAGTCGCGGCCCAGCGCAGCGTTGCGCGACGGAAAGCGACCGAAGCGCTCGATCACCTCCGCATGGGCCTGCGCAAACGCCAGGTTCGTCTCCAGCCCCGCCTCGGAAAAGCAGCGTAAGGCGAAGCGCTGCACGCCGCGGTCCTCCGAATGCATCAGCGGCATGTAGAGAAAGGCCCGGCACCGCGGCTCGAATGTCGACGCATAGCCCGCTGCGATGCCCGACAGCGCCAGTTCCAGCCCGAGCGGATCGGCCGCGAATGCCGCTGCCGAGCCGCGGTAAAGGTTGCGCGAGAACTGGTCGACCAGCAGGATCGCCGCCAGCAACCGCTCGGGCGTGTCGCGCCATCCTTCGGCGTCCGTCGCGACCACCGCATCCCGCAGGGCGCCGAACCGCTCGCGAATGGCCGCATCCAGCGCCTCATCCTTGGCGAAATGCTGCTCCGGCGAGAGCTCCTCGAACCAGAAGTGCAGCACGGCATCCGCCGCGCGTTGGACTTCGCTTGGGTCCGCCCCTAGATCAGCCGCCATGCCGCCCCCTTCTTCCGTGTTGCCCGAGGTAATTTCGCTCGGCTGCCGGCTCAACATCGCCGAAAGCGAAACGATCCGCACGCTGCTGGGGTGCCGGGATGCGGTGGTCGTCAACAGCTGCGCCGTGACCAACGAGGCCGTCGCCGGCACCCGCCGCGCGATCCGCCGTGCGCGACGCGAACGGCCGGACGCGGAACTGATCGTCACTGGTTGCGCCGCGCAGATCGATCCGCTGGGCTTCGCCGCCATGCCGGAGGTCGATCGCGTGATCGGCAACGCGGACAAGCTGCTGCCCGAGGCCTGGGCCGGTCAGGAGCCGGTGCGCGTGTCGGACTGGGATGCCGTGCGCAGCAATGCGCCGCACCTCGCCCCCGCCTTTGCCGCGCACGTCCGCGCGTTCGTGGAGGTGCAGAACGGCTGCGACCATCGCTGCACCTTCTGCGCCATCCCCTTCGGCCGCGGCCCTGCCCGCTCCGCGCCGGCCGGTGCGGTGGTGGCGCGAGTCGCCGAGGTCGTCGCCGCCGGACACCGCGAGGTGGTGCTGACCGGCGTGGATCTCACCAGCTACGGTCACGACCTGCCCGGCCAGCCGAGCCTGGGCCAATTGGTCGAGCGCATCCTCACCCATGTGCCCGCACTCGAGCGGCTGCGGCTGTCGTCGCTCGATTCGATCGAGATCGACGACCGGCTGATGGCGCTGCTCACCGGCGAGCCGCGGGTGCTGCCGCACGTCCACCTCTCGCTCCAGGCCGGCAACGACCTGATCCTCAAGCGGATGAAGCGCCGCCATCTGCGCGCCGACGCCGTAGCGATGGTCGCACGGTTGAAGGCCGCGCGCCCGGAGATCGCGATCGGGGCGGACCTGATCGCAGGCTTCCCGACGGAGGATGACGCGATGTTCGCGGATACACTGACGCTGCTCGACGATTGCGACATCGTCCATGCGCACATCTTTCCCTTTTCGCCGCGCGCAGGGACGCCGGCTGCGCGCATGCCACAGGTGAACCCGGCCGTGGCGCGGGAGCGCGCGGCCACACTTCGCGCCCGTGCGGCAGAGCGCCGTACGGAATGGCTGCGCCGGCACGTCGGCACGCGGCAACGTGTTCTGGTGGAACGACCCGGCGACCGCGGACATGCGGAAGCCTTTGCGGAAGTAGGATTGGATCGAACAATGCAGGCAGGGACCATCGCCGACGTGGCAATCATCGCCGTCGAGCAGGACCGGCTGGTGGGAGTGGCGGCATGAGCGCATCGTGGCACGAACGGCTGCTCGGGGGCTTTCGCAAGACCTCCGACCGGCTGATGGGGAATCTAGCCGGCCTCTCGGCCGCGCGGCTCGACGAGGAAACCCTGGACGAGATCGAGGAGGCGCTGATCGCCTCCGATCTGGGGCCGGAGACCGCCGCGCGCGTCCGCGCCCGGCTCGCCGAGGGCCAGTATGAGCGCAACATGGAGGAGCTCGGCATCCGCCTGGTGGTGGCCGAGGAGGTCGAGCGCTCGCTCGCCAAGGTCGCGAAGCCCCTGGAGATCGAGGCGTTTCCGCGCCCGCAGGTCATCCTGGTGATCGGCGTCAACGGATCGGGCAAGACCACCACCATCGCCAAGCTCGCCAAGACTCTGGTCGACCAGGATTACGGCGTGATGCTCGCCGCCGGCGACACCTTCCGCGCCGCCGCGATCGGCCAGCTGCGCACCTGGGCCGAGCGGATCGGCGTGCCGATCGTCTCGGGTGCCGAGGGCGGCGACGCCGCGGGCATCGTCTATGAGGCGGTGAAGCAGGCGACCGCCACCGGCATCGACGTGCTGATCGTGGACACGGCCGGCCGCCTCCAGAACAAGCGCGAGCTGATGGACGAGCTGGCCAAGATCCGCCGCGTGCTCGGCCGCCTCAACCCGGAGGCGCCGCACGACGTGGTGCTGGTGCTCGACGCCACCACCGGTCAGAACGCGCTCAACCAGATCGAGGTGTTCAAGGAGACCGCGGGCGTCACCGGCCTCGTCATGACCAAGCTCGACGGCACCGCCCGGGGCGGCGTGCTGGTCGCGGCGGCCGAGCGCTACGGCCTGCCGATCCACGCGATCGGCGTCGGGGAGACTGCCGACGACCTGCGCGGGTTCGACGCCAATGAAGTGGCCCGCATCATCGCCGGGGTAGACCAGGGGAGGAACCTGCGATGAGCACGACCGCTCCCGCAAAGGAGGCGACCCCCGGGCTGCGCATGGCGCTCGACTACGGGCCGCTGGCCGTGTTCTTCGCCGCCAACCTGCTTGCCGGCAAGCTGCACCTGCCCAACATGGTCGACAGCCTGGCGCGCGTACTGATCGCGACGGCCGCCTTCATGGTGGCGACCTTCGTCGCCATCCTGGTGTCGCACATCAAGACCGGTCGCATCTCGCCGATGCTATGGATCACCGGTGGGCTGGTGCTCGTGTTCGGTGGGCTCACGCTCTGGTTCCGCGACGACACCTTCATCAAGGTGAAGCCGACGATCGTCTATGCGATGTTCTCGGCCATCCTGGGCTTCGGTCTCGCCACCGGCCGGCCGCTGCTCCAGTCGCTGCTGGAGGGCGCCTATCCGGGCCTTTCGGCCGAGGGCTGGCGCAAGCTGACGATCAACTGGACCGGCTTCTTCGCCGCCATGGCGGTGCTCAACGAACTGGTCTGGCGCAACACCAGCTGGGACTTCTGGGTTGGTTTCAAGCTTTGGGGTGCGGTGCCGCTGACGCTGCTGTTCGCGATCGCCAACGTGCCGATGCTGCTGCGCCATGGTCTCACGACGGAAAAGGAAGCGCCGGTTCCGCCCGAGGGCTGAGCCGCGGCGCTGCCCCCTTCCTCCGGAAACACAAAAGGCGCGCCAGCGATGGCGCGCCTTTTAGGTTCATCCGAGCACTTCGCGAACCGCAGCACGGGCGATCGCCTGCATCTGGCGATCCGCTGCCGACAAACGGCGGGCCGGTACGGCGGCGGCTTCGGGGATGGGGAAACTGGGGGTGTTCTGGTTGGTAAAAAACTTCACTCGGTATCCTGAAAATGGACGGAAGCCGTCGTGGCAGTCTCGCGTTCGGCGCGGAGCCGGTCCACGCGCTCCTGCCGCTCGGCCATTGCGGTCCAGGCAGCCTCTGCGCGAAGGCAGCGGTCGCGGACCATGTCCAGCGTCGCCGCCTCTGCATCTGCGTGGGCCTGGGCGGCGTACTCTCGATAGCTCAGCTGTGCCACGTACGGTTCTCCCGTAGAAGACGGCGGCGCCGGACGGCGCCGCCGGGTCGCCGTCCGACTTAGTCGGCCGGCTGAAGGTTCACCGCAGCCATCTTGCCGCGGCGATCCTCTTCCAGCTCGTACGAGACGCGCTGGTTCTGGTTGAGGGTGATCATGCCGGCCCGCTCGACCGCCGTGATGTGGACAAAGGCGTCCTGGCCGCCCGTATCCGGCGCGATGAAGCCATAGCCCTTGTCGGCGTTGAAGAACTTGACGGTGCCGAGAATGCTCATGGGGTATTCCTTCTTATCGGCGCGCCCGCGTGTCGGGAGCGCTTGCGCTCAAACACAGGGAAAGAAGGAAAAACGAGCCGCAAAGCACCGAAAACCGTCAATATGCGACTGTAGCTGCACCTATATGGCAGAGCCGGGCAAAATTAACAAGGATGGACCCCCAGATATTTCCTGAAGCGGTCGAGATTTCTCCCTGCGCCGTAAAAACAAAGGGCGGGAAGTTTCCTTCCCGCCCTATGGTTCATGCCTTGGCCGCTTCGTAGCGCTGGTTTGCCACGTCCCAGTCGACGACATTCCACCAGGCCTTCAGATATTCCGGCCGGGCGTTGCGATAGGTGATGTAATAGGCGTGTTCCCACACGTCGTTGCCCAGGATCGGCGTGCCCTTCACCGGCGCCACGTCCATCAGGGGGTTGTCCTGGTTCGGGGTCGAGGTGATGGCGAGCTCACCGTCCTCGCCCACGATCAGCCAGGCCCAGCCGGAACCGAACTGGTTCGCACCGGCGGTGTTGAACTGCTCCTTGAAGGCGTCGACCGAGCCGAACTTGGCGTCGATCGCCTCCTTCAATGCGCCGGTCGGCTGCGAGCCGCCGCCCTTCATCGTCTTCCAGAAGAAGTCGTGGTTCCAATAGCCGCCGCCGTTGTTGCGCAGCTTGGCGGGCGCGCCCGACATGTCGGCCAGGATCTGCTCGATCGTCTTGCCCTCAAGGCTCGGATCCTCGCCGATCGCTTCGTTCAGCTTGTCGGTATAGGCCTTGTGATGCTTGTCGTGGTGGAGCGTCATCGTTTCCTTATCGATGGTCGGCTCCAGCGCGTCATAGGCGTAGGGCAGCGGCGGAAGTTCGAAAGCCATGACGGTTCCTCCTTGATGGATTTTGCGATGTCGAACGCGGGCGCGACCGGATGGCTCCGGTCGTTACGGTCGCGTTCTAGGTAAGCTGCGGTGCGCCGTGCGCAACCTCCGATCGGTGCATCGGCACCTCATCCGCCGCCCTGCCCCAGCAGATTGTGCCGGCGCAGCGCGTGGCGCAGCTGGTCGTAGCTCAGCCCCAGCGCCTCGGCCGTGGTGCGCTGGTTGAAGCGGTTCTCGGCAAGCGCGCGCGACAGCAGCTCGCGCTCGAAGCGGTTGACCCGCGTCTTGAAGTCGGCGGGCTCGAAGTCCTGCTCCACCGGCACCTCGGTCGTCGATGGAGGCCCCGGCTCGGCCACGGCAGGCGCCACCGATGCGGGTGCCTGGCCACGCGGACGATAAGGCGATGCGAAGGGGTCGATCTCGATGCCGTCGATCGGCCCCGGACGTTCCCAGCGATAGACGGCGCGCTCCACCACATTGCGCAGCTCGCGCACGTTCCCGGGCCAGGGATGGCTGGTGAGCGCATCGAGCGCGGCGGGGCCGAATCCCGGCCACACCTCGCGCCCGATCTCCGCCGCCATGCGGCGCCCGAAGAACTCGGCGAGCACCGGGATGTCGCCGGCGCGTGCGCGCAGCGGCGGCAGCGTCACCACTTCGAACGAAAGCCGGTCGAGCAGGTCGGCACGGAAGGTTCCCGCCGCCACACGATCGGGCAGATGCTCGTTGGTCGCCGCCACGATCCGCACATCGACATGAACCGGCCGGGAGGAGCCGATCCGCGTCACCTCGCCATATTCAACCGCCCGCAGCAACCGGTCCTGCGCCGCCATCGACAGCGTCCCCAGCTCGTCCAGGAACAAGGTACCGCGATCGGCTTCCTCGAACCGGCCGGCGCGCGCCTTGGTGGCGCCGGTGAAGGCGCCGGCCTCGTGCCCGAACAGCTCGGCCTCGATCAGCGTCTCCGGCAGCGCCGCGCAGTTCATTACCACCAGCGGCTGGTCCCAGCGGGGCGACAGGCGATGGAGGCGCTCGGCCACCAGCTCCTTGCCGGTGCCGCGCTCGCCGATCACCAGCACCGGGCGGTCCAGCGCCGCGGCGCGGCTAGCCCGTTCCAGCGTGTCGAGGAAGGCCGTCGACTGGCCGATGACTTGGGTCGTGCGCTCCATGCCGGAAGCTTGGCGCAGTTTCCCAACTGTTAGCAACGGCTTTGTTGCGGGAAGACGACGACACCCTCGAGAACGGCGAATTTCCGCGGTTTCTGAAAACTGGCACGGGTCCTGCAATGCATTGGACAAGCCCAGCAATCGGGCAGCACAACAGGTTCAGGGAGCACCACGATGACGACCTACAACGCAACGAGCCTCAGCCGGACCCTCGCCAGCCTGATCGGCGCCTTGGTCCTCAGCACGGTGACGCTGGCGGCAACGACCAGCACCGGCCCGGCCCCGGCCTTCGCAGTATCCGCCGGCCACGCGATCGCGTGACCGACGGCGGGCCGGGGCCGGATGTTGCCCCCTCGCCCCGGCCCAACCGGAACACACACAGGAGTTTGAATCGATGGGTATCTTTTCCCGCACCCGAGACATCATCGCCGCCAACGTCACCGATCTGCTCGACAAGGCGGAAGATCCCTCCAAGATGATCCGCATGATCATCCTTGAGATGGAGGAGACGCTGGTCGAGGTTCGGGCATCCGCCGCGCGCACCATCGCCGATCAGAAGGAGATGCGTCGCCACATCGCCAAGCTGCAGGGTCTGCAGGAAAGCTGGACCGAAAAGGCCGAGCTCGCCCTGTCCAAGAACCGCGAGGATCTGGCGAAGGCAGCGCTGATCGAGCGCAAGAAGGCCGCCGACATGGTCGAGCAGCTCTCGGGCGAAATCCGCGTCCTCGACGACTCGCTGCGCGGCTCGGAAGAAGACATCGCCAAGCTGCAGAACAAGCTGCGCGAGGCGCGTACCCGCCAGAACGCGATCATGACGCGGCTCGAAAGCGCCAACAACCGCAGCCGCCTGCGCGAGATGTATGCCGGCTCCAAGACCAACGAGGCGTTCAGCCGCTTCGAGGTGCTGGAACGCCGCGCCGATCTGGCCGAAGGCCGCGCCGACGCGCTGGGCATGGGCCAGGTGAAGACGCTGGAGGAAGAGATCGCCGAGCTCCAGTCCGCCGAAAAGATCGACGCCGAGCTCGCCGCCCTCAAGGCGCGCATGAACAAGGAGGGCTGAGATGGACGACTTCCTCTCCGTCGCGGTGCCGATCGTCACGCTGTTCATCGGACTGCCGTGGCTGATCCTGCACTACATCACGCGGTGGAAGCAGGCGCCGACCCTGACCGGCGAGGACGAGAAGCTGCTCGACGAGATGCACTTCACGGCCCGCCGGCTGGAGGAACGCCTCCAGACGGTCGAACGCATCGTCGCCGCCGATAACCCCGACTTCCGCCCCGCCGCGCCCGCACCTGCGGACCGCGAGATCGACTTTTCCCGGAGGAACTGAGATGACCGCGCAACGCACCAAATTCTACCTCGACAAGCAGAATGCGAAATGGTCGGGCGTGTGCTCCGGCATCGCGGACTACACCGGTGTCGAGGCCATGTGGATCCGCATCGGCGCCGTCCTGCTGACGCTGGCCGGCGGCTTCCCCTGGACCCTCATCGCCTATGGGATGATCGCCTGGATGGCGCCCAAGAAGCCGGTCGGCCTCTACGACAGCGAGGAGGATGCGAAGTTCTGGCAGGGCGTGCGCTCCAACCCGAAGCGCTCGACCGCGGAGATCCGCTCCACGTTCCGCGACATCGACCGGCGGCTGGCCGACATCGAGATGTTCTACACCAGCCGCAACACGCGCCTGGCCGACGAGATCGACAGCCTGCGCTGAGCGATCCCCGGGGGGCAAACAGGGAGGAAGTATCATGAGCTGGAGTGGACCGGGTTTCGTCATCGCCCTGATCGCGATCTCGACCTTCGGATTGGTGCTCAACAACTGGATCCGTGCCCGCCACGGCTATCCGGTGGAGAACGAGTGGTCGGGCGTCAGCCGCAAGGAGGACCCCGAAGCCGAGCGCAAGATCGCGCTGCTTTCCAGCGAGAACGAGCGCCTGACCGGCAAGATCGGCCGGCTCGAAGAGCGGATCGCCGTGCTCGAGCGCATCGCCACCGATCCCGCCGCCCGCACAGCGCGCGAAATCGACGCGCTGCGCTGAGCCCGACGAGAGGAGATCTGAGATGAGCCCAGAAAAATACGCGCTGCTCCAAGGCCTCTTCCCCCTGATCGTGACCATCGTCGCGGTTGCGGTCACCGGATGGGTCATCACCACCTGGATGCGCATCAAGCATGGCTATCCGCTCGATGGCGCCTGGGGGCAGGCCGTCTATCCGCAGAAAAGCGACGAGACCATCGAGCGGGTGCGCCTGCTGAGCCAGGAAAACGCCCAGCTCCGTGCCGAGCTCGGATCGGTCAAGGACCGCCTCGCCACGGTGGAGCGCATCGTCACCGACAGCGGCGCCCTGCTCTCCCGTGAGATCGACCAGCTGCGCGACCGCGCGAACTGAAGGACCGACCATGAGCCCTATTCTGATCCCGATCCTTGCGCTGATGATCCCGATCGTCGCGATCATCGGCAAGACCTTCGTGAAGCCCTGGCTCGACCACCGCGAGCGGGCGCTGGAAGTCGAAGCCAACAAGCTCGCCGAAAAAGCCGCGCAATATGCGGCGCAGACGGAGCGTTTGGAGCAGCGGGTGCGCGTGCTGGAACGCATCGTCACCGACCGCGGCCTCGACCTTTCCGACGAGATCGAGCGGCTGCGCGACCAGCCGCCGCTCAACTGACCACCCACGTCCACGCCCCATCGGAGCAGCGACATGACGGACCCGAACCTCACCCTCGTCCTCGCCACCAGCGGCCTCGCCGCCGTGGCCATGGTCACCGCCGCAATGCTTGCGGGCTGGCGCGGCTGGCTGGCGCTCAAGCGGCAGGAACTCGCCCGGGTCGAAAGCGGCGAAGCGCCCAGCTTCGGCCACGCCGGCACCCGCATCGAACTCGCCGACCTCAAGGAGCGCATCCGCAAGCTGGAAGCGATCGCCGCCGGGGTCGACCTCTGATGCAGCCGCGGCGGCCTTTTGCCGGCCGCCGCCAGCTGCTACCGGGCTGCGCATGCAGTCCCTCGACGACATCCTCGATGAATATGGCTTCCTCGATCCGGACGACCGCTATCGCCTGCTGATCGATCTGGGCCGCGCGCTGGAGCCCATGCCCGACGCGCTGAAGACCGATGCCACGCTGGTGCGGGGCTGCTCGGCTTCGGTGTGGGTCTACCCCACCCGGCGCGAGGACGGGACGCTCCACTTCCTGGCCGACAGCAACGCCGCCATCACCAAGGGGATCATCGCGCTGGTCCTCTCGGCGGTGCAGGACCAGAGCCCGGCCGCGATTCTCGCGACCGACGTTCCCGCGGCCCTCGCCCCCTTCGACCTGTCGAAGCAGCTGAGCTCCAATCGGACCCAGGGCATCCCCAACATGATCGCCCTGATCCGGCACGAGGCCGAGCGCTACGCGGCGGGCTGAAGCGGCCCTCCTTCAGGCGCCGCTCTTCCCCTCGGGCTTCACCGACAACTCGGACCAGGGCAGCACCGCCCAGTCGGGGCCGTCGCAGGCGCGCATCACGCGGGCGAAGCTCGCGCCCAACCACAGACCCTCCGGCGTCAGCCGCCAAGCCGGGAAGTTCCAGACGTCCGGATCCGTATAGTCGCATTCCTCGCCATCCGGGTCGGCGGGCTGCATCTCCTGTGGGTGGTAGCGCTGGAGAAGCTTCACCACCGCGGGGGCAAAGGTCTGCGCGCGATAGCCATACCAGCGGTCGCTATCCTCGGGCGGGGTCGGTGCCGGACCGAACCGCAGCACCGCGTCCAGCTTCAGCTCCCGGCCCGTGTGCGCGTCGAAGCTGTGCCCGGCGGTCCCGAAGTCCGGATGGGCGGCACCCGCGCACGACCAGCTCGTCTGCCAACCATAGCTGACATAGTCGCGTCCCAGCCACGGCTTGCCCTCGACCCCGCCGTCCACCCCGGGTTCGCCGCCGATGTCGGCGCAGCTCAGCCAACGGCTGACCTCGCGCCATTGGTCTTGCGCAAGGAGCGCGTTCATCGCCGCCATCGGCTGCGCGGCATAGCCGCTCTCCAGGCGGAAGAGGCGGACGCCGCTCTTCGGCTCACGGTACCAGCGGACAGGCTTGCCATCGACCTGCTCGACGGCCTCGGGCTGCAGCGTCAGCCCGGACAGTTGCAGCCGCTCGTGCAGCGAAAGCTCCGGCGGCAGATCGGCAGGAAGGTCCCGCGCAGCGGTGACGCGCGCCAGCCGAACCGGAAAGCGGCGCTTGGCCGCGGTGGTCAGCGTGCCCACAAGGCCGCTGCCTTCCTCGCGCAGTTCCAGGCGATCCTGCGTTGCCCGCGCCTCCAGCGTCAGCACGTCGCCCCGGCGCTCGCCTTCAAGGGCCAGGTCCAGCCGGCTCGACCGGTAGAAGTAGCTGCCCCAGGCGGCTTCTCCCTTGCCGTCTTCCTCCAGGCTGAGGACGATCCTGCTGCGCCCGACGGTCCCCTCGAAGCTCCGTGTGCGATCGCTCTGCGCCGCGGCAGGTGCGACGGCCGCGAGGAATGCCGTCAGGAAAAGGAAGATGCGCAAGGCTAGGTCCGCAAAAGAGGGCACGCCGATACTGCCCAGGCGGCATGCACCGTCAAGCAACGAAGCGGGCCGTTCAATCGCGGTCCGGGTCTCGGGCCTTCTGCTCCGACAGCCCCAGGTCCTGCGCCAGCCCGTCGAGGTCGGCGCCCGGGCTCACCAGCAGCCACTCGCCCGGCCTCGCCGCATCGATCACCGTCACGGCATGCTTGGGGCACACGCCCAGGCAGCGCGTCTCGACGATCCCTGCGCGCGCCTTCGGCCCATTCTTCAACCCCAGGCGCTTGCGCAGCGCCTTGGTCAGCGGCTGGTCACCGTCCGGTCCGAAGCCGCCATCGAGCTTGCGCGAGCATTTGCCGCACACCAGCACCGCCCGCGACCAGCGCGCGCGGACCGCCGGCTTCACGCCGGCTTCCACTGCCGCCGCTCCTCGGCGACCCGCAGCACCTCATAGGCCGCCTGGATCGCCTGGAAGCGGACGGCGGCTTCCTTGTCGCCGGGGCGCACGTCGGGGTGGCTGGACTTGGCGAGGCGGCGCCAGGCACTCCGCACGGCTTCGAAGTCGGCATCGACCTCCAGCCCGAGCACTTCCAGCGCGCGCATCTCGTCGCGGGAACGGGTGCCGTCCCCGGAGCCGCCCCACGCGTAGTGCGAGGCATTGGCATAGCCGTTGGCGGTGCGCTGCTCGCTCGCCTCCCGCCGCTTCGCCTCTTCCTCGTCCAGCCCTTCGAAGTAGTTCCAGTTGCGGTTGTACTCGGCCGCGTGCGTCTCACAGAAATACCACCGGTCGGGGTTGTTGGGAGACTTGGGCGCAGGCCGGTCGCCGGGGGCTTCACAGCCGTGCCGGTCGCAAAGGCGCACGCGCGTAGCCTGGCGCTCGGCTTCGTAACCGCGCCAGCGGGGAAATCCCCAATCGTTGGATCGACTTGAGCGGACCATCGCCTTCCAGATAGCCCCCCTGCCGCGCGGCACAACCCAGCGCCATGGGAAACAAAACGTAATTATTTCCCGCTGCCGCCCCGGCCCGGTCGTGTTTTATATGCTGTGCCGCATGCGTCCCCGACGCTTTTACCCGATCAAGAGAAGGTACCGCGGTGTCCTTGGCCTCTAAATTCGCGACAAGCTGGCGGCAGGACGTGCCGGCCTCGATCGTGGTGGCGCTCGTCGCGCTGCCCCTCTGCCTGGGGGTCGCACTGGCGTCCGGCGCGCCCCTGTTCTCGGGCCTGATCTCGGGCATCGTGGGCGGCATCGTCATCGGCATGCTCAGCAAGTCGCCCCTGTCGGTCAGCGGCCCGGCAGCCGGCCTGACGGTGATCGTGCTCGACGCGATCCAGCGCCTGCCGAGCTATGAGGCGTTCCTGCTGGCCGTGGTGCTGGCAGGCTGCATCCAGCTGCTCTTCTCGGTCTCGCGCGGCGGCATTCTCAGCGAGTTCGTCCCCTCGTCCGTCATCACCGGCATGCTCGCCGCGATCGGCCTGATCCTGATCCTCAAGCAGTTCCCGCACGCGATCGGCTATGACGCCGATCCGGAAGGCAGCTTCTCGTTCTGGCAAGGCGATGGCGAGAACACCTTCTCCGCGATCGGCCGCGTGCTGCGCGAGCAGATCGTGTGGGGCGCTGCGATCATCGCCGCGATCTCGCTCGCCTTCCTGTTCTGGTGGGACCATGCCAAGCCCAAGGAAGGCCCGCTGCGCTTCCTGCCCGGTCCGCTGGTCGTGGTCGTCGGCGCGGTGCTGATCAACGCCCTGTTCGGGATGGTCGCGCCGAACCTTCAGGTCCAGCCGTCGCACCTGGTGAGCGTGCCCGTGGCCGCAGGCCTCGGCGAGTTCATCGGCCTGTTCACGACCCCGGACTTCGGCCAGATCAGCAACACGGCCGTGTGGAGCACCGCCGTCACGCTCGCGATCGTGGCCAGCCTCGAGTCGCTGCTGTCGGTGAAGGCGATCGACGAGATCGACCCCAAGCGCCGCACCACCGACAAGAACCGCGAGCTGTTCGCGCAGGGCAGCGGCAACATCGTGGCCGGCCTGATCGGCGGCCTGCCGGTCACCTCGGTGATCGTCCGCAGCTCGGCCAACGTCGACGCCAACGCCAACAGCCAGCTCTCCACCATCCTGCACGGCTGCTGGCTGCTGCTGAGCGTGCTGCTGATCCCCGCGATTCTCAACCTGATCCCGCTGTCGGCACTCGCCGCGGTGCTGATCGCAACCGGCTACAAGCTCACCAAGCCGTCGCTGTTCACCAAGCGCTTCAAGCAGGGCTGGACCCAGTTCGTGCCGTTCGTCGTGACGGTCGGCGCGATCCTGTTCACCGATCTGCTGGAAGGCATCGTGATCGGCCTGGTCGTGGGCTTCGTCTTCGTGATCGGCCGCAACTTCCGTCCGGCGATCATCTTCGTCCAGGACGGCGACAGCTGCATGATCCGCGCCCGCCGCAACCTCTATTTCATCCACAAGTACGAGCTGCAGAAGGAGCTCGCGAAGGTTCCGGACAACACCCACGTCCTGATCGACCTGTCGGCCACCAGCTACGTCGACATCGACAACATCGACATCATCAACGCGTTCGTCCGCAACGCGCAGTTCCGCAACATCGGCGTGATCGTCCGTGGCGACGTCGGCGAGCAGACGGCGTCCAAGATCCAGGCGCCGCGCAAGGAGGTCGTCTTCGCATGAGAGAGTACAAGCACCTGCTCCTCGCCAACAAGGCATGGGCAGCCGAGCGGCTGGAAGAGCGCCCCGACTATTTTGAGCGCCAGATCGCCGGCCAGCAGCCGGAGTTCCTGTGGATCGGCTGTTCCGACAGCCGGGTCGCAGCGGGGCAGCTGACCAACACACCGCCGGGCGGCATGTTCATCCACCGCAACGTCGCTAATCTGGTGAACGAGGACGACATCAACCTGATGTCCGTGCTCGAATATGCGGTCACCGTGCTGAAGGTCCGGCACATCATCATCTGCGGCCATCACGGCTGCGGCGGCATCAACGCGGCGCTGGAAGGTGGCGCCACCGGCTTCCTCGGCAAGTGGCTGCGCAACGCCGAACAGGTCTATCGCGACCATCAGGACGAAATCGATTCGCTGCCGGAAAGCCAGCGGGCGAACCGCCTGGTCGAGCTGAACGTCCGCGACCAGCTCGTGCGTCTCGCGCGCACCTCGATCGTGCAGGACGCGTTCGCCGCGGGGCAGACGCTCTACCTCCACGGCTGGGTCTATGACCTGCGCGACGGCCTCATCAAGCCGATGATGGAGATCGATTCGACGACGCCGCTCGGCGAAGTGCCGCGGCCCCAGCCGGTCCTCGTCTGACCCACTCCAACCCCCTCCCGGGTGCAACCCCTCCTGCACCCGGCGCGTCGGTCCGTCCTGCCTATCGTCCCTGGGTATCGTGGCGGACCGGCGCAACCCATCTCGCCCGATCGGGTGCCGCCTTCGCGCACCGTCACGGCAAGGATCCTGCGCTGGGCGGGAACGCGTCAGAGGGTCTGTAAGCCGGGTTCTGTCCACCCGCGCAAGGCGGGATAGGCGACCATTCCTCTAGGACGACGCTCGCGCGCCGCCTCCAGCAACCAACCCGGACGACGGGCCGGAACGAGGCCCATGTGCCGTCCCTATTCGGTCTTGCTCCCGGTGGGGTTTGCCATGCCGTTCCTGTTACCAGGCCCGCGGTGCGCTTTTACCGCACCCTTTCACCGTGACGTGGCCGAAGCCGTCGCCGTCTGCTCTCTGTGGCACTTTCCCTGGGGTCGCCCCCGCCGGGCGTTACCCGGCACCGTCGTTTCCGTGGAGCCCGGACTTTCCTCGCCCCCGTTCTTGCAAACGGGGCCGCGGCCGCCCGACCCTCTGACGCGGTCCGCCTAGCGCAGCTTGGCCGCGGGGGAAAGCCGCTCAGTCGTCGCCCTGCGGCTTGGGCAGCAAGAGGGCCAGCAGGAGCGAGCGGCATTCGCCGTCGATGACTCCGTCCACCATCTCCGGCCGGAAGCGGCGCTGGAAAGCGGTGACCGCCGCGACCGGATCCTCGACGTCGTAGCCGAACCGTTCGAGCGCGAGCAGGAAGCCGGCGTCGCTCCAGTGCGGGTCCATCAGGTTCTGGGTGGGCCGTGGCAGGGCCAGCCGCAGCCGAGCGAGCTTGCCCCACGGAAAGAGCTCGCCGGGGTCCTGCTTGCGCGCCGGTGCGATGTCCGAATGGCCGACCACGTTCCCGCGGGTGATGGCGTAGCGCTGCTTGATGTCGGCGACCAACCGGATCACCGCGTCGATCTGCTCGTCGGGAAACGGGACATAGCCCCACTCATGGCCCGGATTGACGATCTCGATGCCGACGGAGGCGGAATTGATGTCGGTCACCCCCCGCCAGTGCGAGCGGCCGGCGTGCCAGGCCCGCCTTGCCTCGTCCACCATGCGGACGACGGTGCCGTCCTCCGCGACGAGATAGTGGCACGACACCTTCGCCTCTGGATCGGCCAGCCGGGCGATGGCGGAGGCGGCGTCCTGCATGCCGGTATAATGCAGCACCACCATGGTGACCGGCAGCGAACGATCGTCGAAGTTCGGCGAAGGTCTGTCGATAAACTGCATGCACCCGTTCCCAAGCTACGCCGAAGCGATGCGTCGCCCGCCGGGCAAAGGCAAGCCGGAGGTCCGGCGGCGCTGCGCGCGGCCGCCGGAGCGTGGCGACCGGGCGATCAGGCGAGTCCGATGATCTGGAACTTGCTCTCCAGGGTCTCGCGGTCGAACGGCTTCATCACATATTCGTCGGCGCCTGCCTCGATCGCGGCGCGGATGTGCGCCATGTCGCCCTCGGTGGTGCAGAACACCACCTTGGGCCGCTGCGGCAGCCCGGCGTCCTTCAACGCGCGCAGGAAATCCATGCCGCTCATCACCGGCATGTTCCAGTCGAGCAGGATGGCATCGGGAGGCGTCGCGATGCAGCTGGCGAGTGCCTCACGCCCATCGCCCGCTTCGCGGACTTCGAACCGGAGCGCTTCCAGGATGTGGCGTGCGACCTTGCGGATGACCTTCGAATCGTCAACGACCAGACAGCTTTTCATCTTTTCCCCCTGAAACCCTGATCGCACGCCCCGCCCGATCTTGCGAGGGTTCACGCAGGCTGAACAATCGAGTCCAGGAGTGCGGCGGGATCGAGCACCAGGATACGCTCCCCGGCGCGCATGGCGGCCGCCCGCACCACCCGGCGCCAGGCCGCCGGCAGGTCCCCGCCCCCGTCGAGCGATTCTGGCCGGAGCGCGACCGCATCGTGCAAAGCATCGACCAGCAAGGCATAATCATGCCCCTCGACCGTCGCCATCACCGCCTGGTTCGAGGCCATGCTGCTGCGGGCGAGGCCGATCGCACGCGGCGTGTCGATCACCGTCACCACCCAGCTGCGCAGCGCCGCCAGGCCCAGCACCGCGCGGGGAGCCCGTGGGACGGGAGTAATCTCCTTGAGTTCGACGGCGTTGCCGGGCCGGTCGGAGGCGATGGCGACCACCTGGTCGGCGATCCGCGCAACCAGGTAGAGCCCCTTCATTGCAGCGCGCCCGCAGTTCGGGTGCAGCTTGCGACCGCGGCGAGCAGCGCGTCCGAATCATAGCGGTAGATGCTGGTGTCGCCGGGTCCTGCCGGATCGGGCAGGTTGCGCAGGCGGATGACCGGGGGACCGCCCGGGCGCTCGGAAACCAGGGTCGCGCGCGCAGCCGCTTCGGTCATCAGCACGACGGCGGGCGGCTCCCACGATGCGCGACCGAGTGCGACGCGATAGCCGTGTTGTTCCAGCAGCGGCCCGATGAACGCCGCCAGGGGCCCATAGGCCGGTGCGGCGAGCAGACAGAGCGGCCCGGCGGCCAGCCCGGATGGCGTGGCGGGTTCCAGCTGCGCAAGCAGCCAGTCGACGTCGATCAGCTCGATGCGCTGCTTGTCGAGCACCACCGTGCCCGCAATCCGCCCTGCCGTGCCTGCGGCTTCCACCACCTCGGGCAGGTACACGAGATCCGTGGCTTGCCGCGCGGCATAGGCGAGCTCCTGCCGGCCGTTGCCGAGGCGCAGCACGGTCATCTCTGCACCATCGTCGACCGGGGCCACTGCCTCGGCCGCCAGCCACTTTCCGTCCAGCAAGAGCCGCAGGCGCCCGTCGGCGACGTGGACGGCTTCGGATCGGGCCAGCTGGATCCGGTCAACCACCGCGAGCGGCACCACCCGGCGGGCGCCGTCGAGATCGACGAACACCAGCCCGGGCGGACCATCCCCATTCGCTGCCGCTTCCTCGGGAGGCTTGTCTTCCAGGCCTTGGCTCGGCGGCGGGGGAAATCGGACGCCGGCTGCGCTGGCGATCCCGGCGCAATCGAGCAACAGCATCGGCTTGCCGCTGTCCGGCAACGTCGTTCCGGCGTAGATGCCCGTGGCCATCACCGGCGGGGACGCCGGCTTCACGACCAGTTCCTGGTGATCGAGCACCGCGTCGACGGCAAGGGCAAAGCAGCCATTCGGCGTGTTGACCACGATCAGCGTCTGCGGCTCCGTACGCGGGGCGGCCAGCTCCAGCAGCGCGGCCAGGTCCACCACCGGCATCCGGCGCGTCCGCACCTCCACCAGCTCGGTCCCGTCCTCCTCCCGGATACGGGCGCGCGGCCCGGCAACGATCTCCTCCACGACTTGGCGCGGAAGGGCGAAGCGCTGCTCGCCGACCGCCACCAGCACCGCGGGGATGATCGACAGCATCAACGGCGCCTGGATCTGGATCCGCAGCCCCTCGCCCGGCCGGTTCTCGAGTTCGATCCGGCCGCCAATCTGCTCGACTGCGGACCGTACCACGTCCATGCCGACGCCCCGCCCGGAGATCGGCGTGGCCGCGTCGCGCACGGACAGGCCGGGTTCGAAGATCAATTCGGCACCTGCGGCCGGATCGAGCGCGCGCAGCTCCGCTTCGCGGCGGCTGCCGGAGGCGACGAGCTTTTCGATCAGGCGGTCGACGTCGATTCCGCGTCCGTCGTCGATGACCTCCAGCACGATCTGGTTGCCGGCCTGGCGTGCGGCGATCGTCAGCTGCCCCGCCTCGGGCTTGCCGGCGGCCTGCCGCTCTGCTGGGCTTTCGATGCCGTGGTCGATCGCGTTGCGGACCATGTGCACCAGCGGATCGCGCATGACTTCGACCATGTCGCGATCGATCTCGATGTCGCTTCCCTCCAGCTTCAGCGACACCGTCTTGCCGAGCTCTGCCGCGGTATCGCGGACCAGGCGAGGAACCGCTGCGAACAGCGTCTCGATCTTCTGCATGCGGGTGCGCGTCACCGCATCCCGCATCTCGGCGATGGAAAGCGACAGCCGCGCCAGCGCCGCCTCGACCCCGGGATCGACGCTCCCCCGCCGCAGCAGGCGTGCCAGTTCGTTGCGGGCGAGCACCATGTCGGACATGCCCGCCATCATCCGGTCGAGCAGGCCCACGCCCAGCCGCACGCTGCGGGCGCCGGTGCGCGGCCCGGCCGCAGGAAGCGGCACGACATCGGGGCCGCCCGGCCCCAGCGCGGCGATCAGCGCCGCCTCATCGTCTTCCGGCACGGCAGCGCCCCCATCGAGCGCCTCGACGAGCGCCCCGATGCGGTCGACCACCGCCAGCACGGCGTTGACCAGTGCACGATCCGGCGTGCGCGTACCCGCCCGCACGTCCGCCAGCACGTCCTCGGCAGCATGGCTCAGCCGCAGAAGCCGCGGCAGCCCTAGGAAGCCGCAGCTCCCCTTTACGGTGTGGACGAAGCGAAAAATGGCATCGAGCCGTGCGCGGTCACCCGGCGATGCCTCCCAAGCCACGATTTCGCCGGACAACGCCTCCAGCGTCTCGCGCGTCTCTGCGATGAACTCCCGGAGAAGATCGTCCATAAAGTCCCTGTTTCCCCGGATGGACATGCCTGCTTCCGGGTTAAGAGGGGGTTAGCTCCCCGGGAAGGAGGCGCCGAACAGCAGCACGTCCGCCTCCGGAGGCGAGACCTGGAGCGTGCCCCCGCTCTGCTTCACCAGCGCATGGGCCAGGAAGGCCGCCGCCGCGCGCGGCGCCAACAGGTCCCCCTCCCCCGACAGCGCGTCGCGCAGTTCGGGATCCAGCACGATCCGCGGCCCGTCCGCACGCACGACGATCTCGACGCCACCCGCGTTCGTCTCGGCGCCGATGTCGAGCTGGCCGCCGCGGACCAGCGCGTCGCCGCCGATCAGCGCCAGGTTCAGCAGCGCCTTGATCGCAGGCTTGGGAAGCGTCGGCTCGGCGACCATCCAGCCAAGCTTCACCCGGTGGTTCTCCGAAAACAGCCCTTCGATCGCGGCGCGTGCCTCACGCGTGTCGACCACGTCGCCGAACCCGCCGGCAGCACCAAAGGCCAGGCGGAAGAACTTCAGCTTGTTGGCGGAAGCGCGCGCACTTTCTGCCAGCAGTTCCAGGCATCGCGCCCGCATCGCCGGGTCCTGCTCATCGGCCAGCAGTTCCAACCCGTTGTTGAGCGCGCCGACCGGGCTGAGAAGATCGTGGCACAGCCGGGAGCACAAGAGGCTCGCAAAGTCGGTGGCGCTGATCTGCATGGCGGAAATCCGATCGAAATGGGTGTTCGGCGCACCTTCTGACGCTGCCGGACGGTCTCCGCAACCTCAGCCGACAAAGCGTAGCGGGACCGGGACGAACCGTCCGGCGACGGGTCCTTCCGCCACCGCGCGCCAGCAGCCGAGCGTCTCGGCATTGGTGATGATCCACAAGGCGCCGTCGGCGTGCGACGCGGCCGCATCGGCGCTGGAAGGACCCACCGCCCCCCGGGGATGCGAGTGATAGTGGCCCAGCACCGCAGGCCCGCCCCCGCGCGCTGCGCGGTGGGCGGTGAGCAGCGCGGACGGATCGATCTCGAAGGCGGTCGCCGGGTCCGCGGCGACATTGGCGGCGGGCATCAGCGCCGTGACCCGGCCGGGCTCGCCCAGGAGCAGCCCGCACACCTCCCAGTCGGGCGAAGCCGCCGCGGCATCGCGGATCGCCTGCGCGATCCCGGTTGCAATCTCCAGCGTCATTCCCATCTAGCTAGAACATGATCCGGGGGGATTCCATCATTGCGGTGCAGGTCGCCGAGGCAGCCGACGGGTGGCGTCTGGACCGTGCACTCGCGCACGCGCTGCCGGACCTGTCGCGTGAGCGGCTGAAGGCGCTGATGACGTCGGGCAAGGTGCTGGCGAGCGACGGTACCGCCGCTTCCGATCCCTCGCGCAAGGCCCGCGCCGGCGACCGGTTCGACATCCACGTCCCCGCGCCTGAACCGGCGGACAATGTGGCCCAGGACATCGCGCTCACCGTCGTGTTCGAGGACGAGCATCTGATCGTCGTCGACAAGCCCGCCGGGCTGGTCGTCCATCCGGCCGCGGGCAATCCGGACGGAACCCTGGTCAATGCGCTGCTCCACCATTGCGCCGGACAGCTGTCCGGCATCGGCGGCGTCGCCCGGCCCGGCATCGTCCATCGCATCGACAAGGACACCTCCGGGCTCCTCGTCGCGGCCAAGCACGACCAGGCGCACGAGGGGCTCGCACGCCAGTTCAAGGCGCACTCGATCGATCGTCGCTACCAGGCGATCGTGTCCGGGCGCCCGAAGACCGGCAGCGGCACCATCGACGCGCCGCTCGCGCGCTCGTCCACCAATCGCAAGAAGATCGCCATCGTCCAGGGCGGGAAGCGCGCGGTGACGCATTGGTCGCTGGTGCGCTCCCTGCGCGAGGCGGCGCTGGTGGAGTGCCGGCTGGAGACGGGGCGCACCCATCAGGTGCGCGTCCACATGGCCTCAATCGGCCACCCTCTGGTAGGCGATCCGGTGTACGGCCGGGCGCGTCCGCAGCACCGCGAAGCCCTGGAAATCCTGGGTTTCCGGCGTCAGGCACTGCACGCGGCACATCTAGGGTTCATCCACCCTGTACTAAGGCACGCTTTAGCGTTCCAAAGCGAAGTTCCGGCAGACATGCAGGAACTGTTGCACCATCTTCACGTATAAGCTGGCGCGCGCTTTTCGAGGAAAGCCTGCGCAAATAAGGGAGAAGCGATCATGGCTAGCGGCAGCAACGTCCCCGCGACGATTCCCGCATTGGGCGGCGAAGCGAGCCTCAACCGCTACCTGTCGGAGATCCGGAAGTTTCCGATCCTGGCGCCCGAGCAGGAATATATGCTTGCCAAGCGGTTCCAGGAGCATGGCGACACCGAAGCTGCGGCGCAGCTGGTGACCAGCCACCTGCGGCTCGTGGCCAAGATCGCGATGGGCTATCGCGGCTATGGCCTGCCCGTGTCCGAGCTGATCTCGGAGGGCAACATCGGCCTGATGCAGGGCGTGAAGAAGTTCGAGCCGGACCGGGGCTTCCGCCTCGCGACCTATGCGATGTGGTGGATTCGCGCCTCGATCCAGGAGTTCATCCTGCGCTCGTGGAGCCTCGTGAAAATGGGCACCACCGCGGCGCAGAAGAAGCTGTTCTTCAATCTGCGGCGCATGAAGTCCAAGCTCGATGCGTTCGAGGATGGCGACCTCAGCCCCGAGCATCTCGCCAAGATCGCGACCGATCTGGGCGTGACGGAGGAAGAGGTCACCTCCATGAACCGCCGCATGGCGATGGGCGGCGACACGTCGCTCAACGTCCCCATGCGCGAAGACGGCGAGAGCCAGTGGCAGGATTGGCTGGCCGATGAGGGCCCGCTGCAGGACGAGCGCGTCGCCGATGCGCAGGAAGCCGACGTCCGCCACGGCATGCTGGTCGAGGCGATGGACGACCTCAACGACCGCGAGAAGCACATCCTGACCGAGCGGCGCCTGACGGACGACCCCAAGACGCTGGAGGAACTCTCCCAGGTTTATGGCGTCAGCCGCGAGCGCGTCCGCCAGATCGAGGTGCGCGCGTTCGAGAAGCTGCAAAAGGCGATGATGCGCCTGGCCGGCGACAAGCGCCTGCTCGCCACCGCCTGAACTTTCGGGACGCGCCATCGGGTGCGTCCCGGCCCGCCCCTAGGGGCGTACGGGCGGTTCCAATCCGTCGCGCTTCGCTCTAGCTGTCGGCCATGATCGCCGCAGTCCGAACCCGATCGCCCGTCCGCCGCCTGCTCGGATGGCTCGTCAAGCTCGCGCTGGGCTTCGTAGCCCTCTCCGTGGCCATGACGGTGGTCTACCGCTTCGTGCCCGTTCCCATCACCTGGACGATGCTGGGCGACGTTTTCACGGGGCATGGCGTCACCAAGTCCTGGCGCTCGCTTTCCCGCCTCGATCCGGACATGGCGCGCGCAGTCATCGCGGGCGAGGATTCCGGCTTCTGCTCGCACAGCGGCTTCGACTTCGACGCCATTGCCGACGCGGCCAAGCGCAACGCCCGCGGCGGGCGCATCCGCGGCGGCTCCACGATCAGCCAGCAGACGGCGAAGAACGTGTTCCTGTGGCAGGGCGGCGGCTATGTCCGCAAGGCGCTGGAAGCGTGGTTCACGCTGCTGATCGAGAACATCTGGGGCAAGCGGCGGATCATGGAGGTGTACCTCAACGTCGCCGAAACCGGCATCGGCACCTATGGTGTCGAGGCGGGTGCGCGCCGCTACTTCAAGCACGGCGCCGACACGCTTTCGCCATCGGAAGCGGCACGGATTGCCGCGGTGCTGCCGTTGCCCAAGAAGCGGGCGGCGATTGCGCCGCACGGCTTCACGCGCCGGCACGGCAACACCATCGCCGCTCGGGTGGGCGTGGTGCGCCGCCAGGAACTGGACGCCTGCCTCCGCTGAGGTCAGGCGCCCGTCCGAACTTACTTGGTCTCGCCGTCCGCGGCGTCGCTCACCGCACTGCCGGCCTTGTCGGCGGCATCGCCGACGCTCTTGGCCGCGCCCGCGACCGCCTCGGTCTGGATCGTGTCGTTGTTGCTGGCGCGCAGCAGGAAATAGCCGCCGATCAGAACTGCGATCAGCAGCACGATGGCGAGAAGCGCAGTGCCGCCGCCGCCGCTGCGGCGTTCCACGACCGTGGTGTGCGGTGCAGCGCCCGTGGTGGTGGTGGTAGTCGTATCCACGCGATCGTCGGACATGGCATTCACTCCCTTCCGTTTCGAATGCGGATCAACTCCGCCTTCGAAACGAAAGTTCCCGATCGGCCGGTGATGACCCGCCCGATCAGAACGGCAGCTTGAAGCCCGGCGGGAGCGGCAGGCCGCTGGTGAGCTTGGACATCTCGCCCTGGCTGGCAGCGTCCGCCTTCGCGCGCGCGTCGTTCAGCGCCGCCGCGATCAGGTCTTCCAGCATCTGCTTTTCGCTCGGCTGAAGCAGCGAATCATCGATGTCGACGCCAAGGATCCGTCCCTTTGCCGAGGCGCGGATCTTCACCAGCCCGCCGCCGGACTGACCCTCCACCTCGATCGTGTCGAGGCTGGCCTGCGCCTTTTCGAGTTCGGCCTGCACGTTCTGCGCCATGGCCATGATGTCGTTGAGGTCCTTCATCGAGCGATGCTCCCGTCCTTGCGTTTCCAGTGATCGAGTTCGGCGCCCGGAAAGGCCGCCATGGCCGCCACTACCAGCGGCGACGCCAGTATCTCCGCGCGCTCCGCCTCGGCCTGTGCCGCCAGCGTTTCGCGCAACGTCGGGTTCCCCGCCCCCTCGCCGATCAGGATACTCCACGTCTGGCCGGTGATCTCCCGAAGCGCCAGGCCCAGGTCACGGGTGAAGTCGGTCGGCAGCGGCCGAGCGCCCGACATTTCGAGCTCCGGCGGCTCTAGACGGATCGGGCGGACATGGTTGCGGACCTGCACCTGCAGGGTGTGGCGGCCGTGCTTCTCCAGCAAATCGGCGATCGCCTCGACGCTATCGGGCAGCGCCGGGGGTGCTGGCTTCGGGTCGGCGACCGCGACCGGCGCCGGGATAGGCGCGGGTGCGCTGGTGCCTTGGAGCGGAACCCCGGCGGGCAGCGCTGGTCCGCGCCCTTCCGCGAGCGCACGGGCAAGCTCGCCCGGGTCGGGCAGGCTCGACGCATGGATCACGCGCAGCAGCGCCATCTCGCAGGCTTCGATCGGCAGCGCCGCGCGCGCGACCTCGTCATGCCCCTTCAGCAGCAGCTGCCACAGCCGATGGAGCATGGGGAAGGACAGCGACTCGGCCCAGTGGGCAAGCGCCTCGCGCTCCTCGGCCGACTGCCCGGCCGGCGGCGCCGCCCCGACCTTGGCCAGCGTCACGCCGTGCACCGTCTCCAGCAGGGTGCGAAGCACCGCCTGCGGATCGACGCCCAGGTCGTACTGGCCGCGCAGCGCCGCGAGCGCGGGCGCCGCCTCCCCGGCCAGCAGCAGCCGGAAGAGTTCGCGAATCGCGCCGCGATCGGACAGGCCCAGCATGGCCCGGACGGCATCGGCGCGGACGCCTTCGCCCTCCATGCCGGCATGGGCGATCGCCTGGTCGAGGATCGAAAGGCCATCGCGGGCGGACCCTTCCGCCGCACGCGCGATCAGCGCCAGTGCCTCGGGCTCCGCCTCGAAGCCTTCGGCGGCCACGACATGCGCGAAGTGCTCGGCGAGCAGTTCGGCCGGGATCCGGCGCAGGTCGAATCGCTGGCAGCGTGACAGCACCGTCACCGGCACCTTGTTCACCTCCGTGGTGGCGAACAGGAACTTCACGTGGCCGGGCGGCTCCTCCAGCGTCTTGAGGAGGCCGTTGAAGGCCGCCTTGGACAGCATGTGGACTTCGTCGATGATGTAGATCTTGTAGCGCGCCGACACCGCCGCATAGCGCGACGCCTCGATGATCTCGCGGATGTCGTCGATGCCGGTGTGGCTGGCGGCGTCCATCTCGATCACGTCGATGTGCCGCCCCTCGGCGATCGCGCGGCACGGCTCGCACATGCCGCACGGATCGATGGTGGGGCCGCCCTGCCCGTCCGGGCCGATGCAGTTGAGCGCCTTGGCGATCAGGCGCGCGGTGGAGGTCTTGCCGACCCCGCGCACTCCGGTGAGCAGGAAAGCATGCGCCAACCGGTCGCGCTTGATCGCGTTCCCCAGCGTGGTGACCATCGCATCCTGGCCGATCAGCTGGGAAAAGGTCTGGGGCCGGTATTTGCGTGCCAGCACGCGATAGGCGTCCGCCTTGGCGGCGGGCTGCGGCGTCTCGCCCAGGTCTAGGAAGGAATCGGACATGTCGGCCGATCCTTAGCGGCTCGCGCAGCGGCTGTCGAAGCCGCGCGCTGCAAAGAGGCGGCTCGCAACGCCTGCGAGCGAGGAACCAGCGATGGGTTGAGGTGGGAGCCGGAACGACCCGGTACGGAATCGTTGCGGCTGCTTCCTTCCGGACCTGACCGGGTTGGCGACGGCACCGTCCGCCCGACTCCCGCGCGCCATATGGACAAGGGGCGACCGCATGGCAAGCCCGGCGTCACTCCTGCGGGTGGCGGTGCTCAGACGCCCCGCGGCGGGTCCGTTCCGGCCATCGGCGCGGGAGGCTGCGGAAGCGACACCTCCTGCGCCATCGCAGCGACATCGGCGATGTGGCGCTGCAGGCGCTCCACCATCCGGACGGCCGCGGGATGGTATTCCTCCCAGCGTTCCACGGCATCTTCCGCAATCCAATGCCGCTGGAATGCGCGGAAGCTCTCCGTCAGCTCGATGCAGTCGATCTTCATCGCCCGGGCGAGCGCCGCGTCCCGGGCATTGCCGCACGCGATGACCGGATCGAAGATCTCGCGGTGGACGAACTGATGATAGGAGGTCAACAACCGCCCCATCGCGTTCCGGCGCGTCGCCAGAAAGGCCGCGGACGGGCGCAGCTGCGGATCGTGGAGAGGCGGCTCGCCCTCCTTGAGCAGCGCCAGCATCCAGCCGTGATGATCCTGCAACCGCTGCAGCATGCTCGCTCCCCTCGTGCACAATGGCGACGAAGCCCCGCGGAACCCGTGCTTTTTCTCTCACGTCCCGCTCATCGCCGCAACCAGCCCGGCGGAGGACAGCGCGGTACGTCAGGCGTACCCGCTGGCTCGGCTGGCAATGTGGGGTTGCCGACGAAGCCAAAGCGGGCAAAGGCTCCCCGCCAAAGCAGGGGGACACCATGGCGATTCTTTCCGACCGCTGGATCCGGGAACAGGCGGTCGAGCACCGCATGATCGAGCCGTTCGTCGAGGCCCAGCGCCGCGAGGGCTGCATCAGCTACGGCCTGTCCTCCTACGGCTATGACGCGCGGGTGGCGGACGAGTTCAAGATCTTCACCAACGTCGATTCGGCGACGGTGGACCCCAAGGATTTCGCGTCCAACAGCTTCGTCGACCGGCAGACCGACGTGTGCATCATCCCGCCCAACAGCTTCGCGCTGGCCCGCACGGTCGAATATTTCCGCGTGCCCCGCGACGTGCTGGTGATCTGCCTCGGCAAGTCCACCTATGCGCGCTGCGGCATCATCGTGAACGTGACCCCGCTCGAACCCGAGTGGGAGGGTCATGTCACGCTGGAGTTCTCCAACACGACCCCCCTCCCGGCCAAGATCTACGCCAACGAGGGTGCCTGCCAGTTCCTGTTCCTGAAGGGCAACGAGCCCTGCGAGACCAGCTACGCCGATCGCGCCGGCAAATACATGGGCCAGCGCGGGGTCACGCTGCCCCGGCTGTAGGGGCGCCTTCCCTCCCGCTTCCCCTTAGGCCGGTTAGCCGGTCTGCTCCGGCACCGGACCGGCGTCGAGCGGAAGTTCCCGCTCCATGGACGGCCAACCGGGAGCGAAGCGCAGGACGGCCGAGGCCAGCGAACCCCTGGGGCCCCATTGAATGCCCATGCTGTGCCGGGCTGCGGCGACATGAACGTCACCTCTCTGCCCGTTGCCACGGCCGCGTAGCCTGCGGACCGTCGGTGATCCGCCGTGAGCCGGTTCGACGCGCACGGCCGACGACTCTGAGCTTGGTCGGGTCAGTTCAGGATCGTAAGAGAACGGTCGGTAGAGGGCGCCCCGTCGTGCTGGCCCCTCGCTGGCGGCCAGGCCACGCTCAGGACCGGCTGGCGCAGCAAAGGGGCCGTCGCCCGTCCCGAGGAAGACCCGAGTTTCCGTAGAGCGCCGCTGGGCCCTTCAGGCGCGGTTCCGCAACCCCGCGATCAACGCCGCCCCCCCTTTCCGATACGAGACCGGCTCCGCCTGTCCAGCAGCGCCCCAGACAGCAAAACGCCCGCGCGGAGATCCGCGCGGGCGCTTTTCGATCGCTTGCTGGTCCGGCGAACCGGATCAGAAGTCGTTGCGGTACTGCTCGTTGCCGACGAACCCAAGCTTGGTCACGTTGGACCGCTTGATGATCGACAAGATGCCGTCCACGACCTCGTAGCGGGCGTTCGCGTCGGGCTGGAAGTGAAGTTCCGGCTCCGGCGACATCGCCGCAGTCTGGTCGAGATACTGACGCAGCGTCACCTCGTCGACCGTCGCACCGTTCCAAGTGACGACGCCGTCCGCGGAGATCGCGATCTTGTTCTTTTCCGAATCCACCACGTTCTGGTTGTTCGGATCCGGCTGAGGCAGATCCACCTTCACCGCGTGCGTCTGGATCGGGATGGTGATGATGAACATGATGAGGAGCACGAGCAGGACGTCGATCAACGGCGTCGTGTTCATTTCCATCATCGGCTCGCCGTCATCGCGGCCGCCACTCATTGCCATGTGAGACTACTCCTCGAAAACGCCGGCATCAGAGACGGGGCGTGCCGCCCGGCTCGGGCTCCGAGATGAAGCCGACCTTGGCGAAGCCAGCCGACTGCATCGTGTAGATGGTGCCGCCGATGCAGCGGTAAGGGGTGTTCACGTCGCCGCGGATGTGGACCTCGGGAAGCTCGACGCCCGGAGCGTTCGGGCCGCCCTGACGTGCGACCTCGTCCTCGAGCTTCTTGACCGCGCGCTCGCGAAGTTCGCCGCTGCTGACCGGCGTGAGGTTCCAATACACCTCACAGCTGTTGCCGGAGCCGCGTACGGAGAGCGACACGTTTTCAGGCTTGGTCGTCGTCGGCTCGAACTCCACCTTCGGAAGCTGCAGTTCCACCGACTGGACCACCACCGGCACTGCGATCAGGAAGATGATCAGAAGCACCAGCATCACGTCCACGAGCGGCGTGGTATTGATGTCCGAAAGCGGCTTTTCTTCGGAGCCGTCGCCGCCAACACTCATCGCCATAAGGCTATCCTATTCTCGTTTTCGTCACGTCGTCCGCCGGGCCGTGAAGCCCGGCGGCGAGGTAGGTATCCGCTTACGGACGGGTCGGCACGCCACCGGTCTGGCCGGCGGTCGTGGTGCCGGTCACCGGCTTCGCAGCGGTCGCCGCCGGCTTGGCAGCAACGGTCGACTTCGAAGCGAGCGTCGGGCGAACCGCGCCGTTCGAGGCCAGGAAGCCCAGCACGTCGTTCGAGAAGGCCGACAGGTCTTCCGCGATCGACTTGTTGCGGCGCTGCAGCCAGTTGTAGGCGAGCACGGCGGGAACCGCGACGACCAGACCGATGGCGGTCATGATCAGCGCTTCACCGACCGGGCCGGCGACGTCGCCGATGGCGGCCTGGCCAGCGGCACCGATCTTCACCAGCGCGCGGTAGATGCCGACCACGGTACCGAACAGACCGACGAACGGCGAGGTCGCCCCGACGGTCGCGAGGAACGCGAGGCCCGCACCGAGCTTCGAGTTGATCGCGGCTTCCGAACGCGCGAGCGAGCCGTGCAGCCAGTCATGCGCCTCGACCGGATCGGTCAGCTTGGCGTGCTGCTCCTGAGCGGCGAGGCCGTCGTCGACGATCTGGCGATAGGCCGAGTTCTTGTCGAGCTTGGCAGCGCCTTCGCGCAGCGAGTTCGACTGCCAGAAGGTCGCGCGGACGCGCTTCGCCTGGTTGATGATCTTCTGCTGCTCGAACAGCTTGGTGAACAGGATGTAGAACGAGCCGACCGACATGATCACCAGGATGGCGAGCACGGTCCAGGCGATCGCACCGCCCTGCTGCAGAGCTTCCCAGAAGCCGAAGTTCGGAGCGCCGGCGGGAGCCCCGGCAGCAAAGATGTTGGTGAGCATTGTGAGATGTATCCCTTACAGAAGCATGCGCGAATGGTTCTAAGGTGCCCGGCGCCGTGGCGCCGGGCCTTTTGCGATTATTGGTCTTCGAGCTTCCAGGTCACGCTGAGCGGATAGGTCGAGGCGACCGGATTGCCCGCTGCGTCCTGTGCCGGCGTAAACCGCACGCGGCTCTTGGAGATCCGGCACGTCGTCTGGTCCAGCGCGGAGTTGCCGCTCGAGGAAGTGACGACGCAATCGGTCACCCGACCATCGGTGCCCACGGTCAGCTTTGCGCTGACGCGACCTTCGGCGCCCTCGCGAACCGCCGACGGCGGATACGCATCACGGCCGAAGAACTGGCCCGGGTTACCCTTCAGACCCGCCTTCTTGCTGATCGCAGGCGGAGCCGGCGGAGCGGGCGGCGCAGGAGGTGCCGGCGGCGCGGCGACCGGAACCGGATTGTACGTCGGCGGCGGCGTCGTCACCGACTGGATGACCACCGGCGGCGGCGTCTGCACGCGCACGATCGGCGGCGGCGTCACCACCGGCGGCGGCGACTGCGGCGGCTGATCCGGCGGCGGCGGCGGCGGCGGCGGAACTTCCTCAGGCGGGGGCGGCGGCTCGACGATGTCGAACGTGTCCAGGTCCTCCACCTGCTTCTTCACGTACTTGTACGCGAGACCAGATATAAATGCGTACCCAATGAGCACGTGCAGCAACGCCACGACGGCGATTGCGACGATGCGCCCAGGACCCGCTTTTTGATCAGCATAGGCCATTCAGCAACAAAACTCCTTAAGCCTCACACCGAGTGGTACGGAGCGCGTTCGCAGCCCGCGACCTTGCATCCGCACCATCGCCGTAGCGCTGCTGGGAACACCGCCGATTCTCTATCGTGGCACTTTCCGCGACGCAAACGCTTTGTCAGACGCAACAAAAGTGCAATCGTCGGTACGAACGCCCGCATCTTGAATCGGCCTAGGTCGATGCTGCAAGATCGCGTAGATGCTGGCAACCATGTTTCGACTTTATCCTGCATCCGCATCGGCGGCACTGCTGCTTTTCGCCCCCCTCTCCTGCGCCGCAGAGGCGCAGCAGACCACGCCCGTCGAGCAGCCCGCCGTCGGCTATGCGGAGGTCGCCGATCTGGTGCTCGCAGCGCCGCTGGTGATCGACGCGACGATCACCAGCGCCACCCGCATCAAGGGTGCTGAGGCGGCGGGCGTCGCCGCCAATGCGGCCCGCTTCTATGTCGAGGCAGAAGTCGGCGCGCTGATCCGCGGTTCGGGCGCGATGCCGGCGCGAATCGGCTATCTCGTTGACGTTCCGCTGGATTTCCGCGGACGCGCGCCCAGTCTGAAAAAGACGCGCGTGCTGATCTTCGCCCGCCCGGTCGCCGGCCGGCCCGACCAGGTACAGCTCGTGCAACTCGATGCGCAGCGGAGCTGGAGCCCGGCGCTCGACGCGCGCGCACGCGGTGTCGTCCGGGAGATCCTGGATCGCAACGCGCCCCCGGCGATCACCGGCATCGGCAACGCTTTCCACGTCGTGGGCACGCTGCCGGGCGAGGGAGAGACGCAGATCTTCCTGAAGACGGAGACCGGCGACCCGGTGTCGCTGCTGGTGCTGCGCCGCCCGAATCAGCCGCCGCGCTGGGCCGTGTCGTTCGGGGACATCGTCAATGAGGGCGCCGGTCCGCCGCAGCGGGACACGCTGGGTTGGTACCGACTCGCCTGCGGGCTCCCGCGCAGCCTGCCCGCCTCCGCCCTGGAGACGCAGGACGAACAGGGCGCGCGAATCGCCGCCGAGGACTATCAGTTCGTGCTGCGCTCGCTCGGCCCCTGCCACGCTGGGCCCGGCGCCGGCGCCTGATCTTGCACGACGGCGAGGGCGTCAGTCGCCCTCGCCGTCACGGGCGAGATGGACGAAGTCCCGCTCGAACCGGCGGAGATTGGCGCCGCCGTCCACGAACAGCACCTGCCCGGTCGTCGCCCGCGCACCGGCCAGGAACAGCACCGCATCGGCGATGTCATCCGGTTCCGGCAAGCGCGCGAGCGGCATGAGGCCCGCGAGTCGCGCCACCTGCTCGGGCGTATAATCCGCGGTCGGCATCGTCAGCCCCGGCGCCACGCCGTTCACGCGGACGCCCGGCTTCAGCGCATAGGCAAGCGTGCGGGTGACCTCCGCCAGGGCCTGCTTGGAGATCGTGTAGGCGAGCTGGTCCGCAGGCGGCTGGACGATGCGCTCGTCCAGCATGTTGATGACGCAGGCCCCTTCCGGCGGCGCCTGCGCCGCAACCGCGGCTGCGAGCGCGAACGGTGCCGCGGCGTTGACCGCAAAATGCCGCACCAGCGCGTCCATGCCGGGCACCGCGGCGTCCTCGGCCCGAAAGCAGGAGGCGTTGTTCACCAGAAGCGTCACCGGCTGCCCGAAACGCGTCGCCACGCGCGGCACAAGGCCCGCTGCCGACTCCGGATCGGAAAGCTCCGCTGCAAAGCATTGGTAGGGCGCGCCCGCGGCCTCGAGCCGGGCGAGGAGATCCGCGTCCGGCTCGCCTTCACTGCTTGCGTGCAACGCCAGCGCATAGCCTGCCTCCCCCAGCCGGGCCGCGATATGCGCGCCGAGCCGCCGGTAGCTTCCGGTGACCAGCGCCAGCGGGCGGGCAGCGGCAGGCGATGTCACGGGCGGTGACGGACCAGCCGGATCCCGATCGATTCGCCCGCCTCGGCGATGGCGAGCTTCACGATCGACACCTCCACCCGCTGCACGCGCGGATCGGAGATGAACAAGGTGCGTGCGATATGGTCCGCAACCCCTTCGATCAGCGTGAAATGTACGCCCTGCGGCAACGCCTCGCTCGCCGCGTGCTTCAGGTCGAGATAGCTCTTGGAGGCCGACAGCGGCGTGTCGGGCGCGAAATGTTCGGGGCAGTCGAGGTCGACCGTCATCGAAATGCGCAACGGCTGCGGCAGGTGCGTCTCTTCGGAATAGACGCCGGTCAGAACCTGCACTTCGAAGTCGTGTACCTGGAGTTGGAGAAGATCGCGCACCGGTTGCTGTCCCTTATGGTTCGATTCGTCCCCTAGCAGATGGGGAGGCCTCGGGAAGCTGCCCTTCCGGAGAGCACGACCGCCGCCCGCGATTCAGCTTTGCGTCCGCCCGCACGGGGGCTAAACGCGCGCGCCCTCGGCAGTCCCGCCGGGGAGGAGTCGTCTGCTTCCGTGATCCACCTCGTCCCGCTTGCCCAGATCGCCCCGCACCAGGTCGAAGCGTTGCTCGACCGCGCATTCGGGCCCGGTCGCCATGAGCGCACCGCCTATCGCGTGCGTGCCGGGACTCGCGCGATCCCGGAGCTCAGCTTTGCAGCGGTGGCGGAAGACGGCGCGCTGCTCGGCACCATCCAGTGCTGGCCGGTCTCGCTCGCCTGCGACGACGGCGACTGCGTGGCGATGGTGATGGTAGGGCCTGTCGCGGTGGAGCCGGCGGCGCAGCAGGGCGGCATCGGGCGCATGCTGATGCGCCACATGCTCGACGCCGCGGACGCGATGCGCGATCCGCTGCCGCTGATGCTGATCGGCGATCCGGAATATTACGGCCGCTTCTTCGGCTTCGACGCAGCGCACACGAGCCGCTGGCGCCTTCCCGGGCCCTTCGAAGCGCGCCGCCTGCTGGCCCGCGGTACGGGAGTTCCGGAGTGCGCGGGGGAGCTTCAGCCACGGCGGGTCGTGCCGGACTGAGGGTTGTGCGGGGTTGCGCCCGCGCCCCCGGGTCGCCATCGAAGGTCGGGTCATGCCCATGCGTCCCCTCCCCGATCTCGCCTCGCTCTCCCTCGCAGAGATTGCCCAGCTGATGGAGGAAGACCGGCTGCCGCCGGTCGAGCGCTGGAATCCGCCGCATTGCGGGGACAGCGGCATGACGATCCTCCGCGACGGCCGCTGGCTTCACGAAGGCGCGCCGATCACCCGCGAATCGATGGTGCGGCTTTTCTCCACCATCCTGCGGCGCGAGCCCGACGGCAGCTACGTCTTGGTCACTCCGGTGGAAAAGCTCTCCATCGCGGTCGAGGATGCGCCGTTCGTGGCAAGCGAGCTTCGCGCCGAGGGCGAGGGCAGCGAAAGCCGGCTGATCTTCCGCCTGAACACGGGCGACCTGGTGCTGGCGGACGCGGGCCACCCCCTGCGCTTCGAACAGGGCGCGGACGGCCCCCTCCCCTATCTGCAGGTTCGCGGCGGCATGGACGCGCGCATCGCGCGGCCGGTCTACTACGAGCTGATCGAGCGCGCGTTGGCGCGTGAGGGACAGGATCCCGTCCCCGGCGTGTGGAGCGCGGGCAGCTTCTTCCCGCTCGACGCGGCATGACGCTCGCCGAACGGTTGCGTGCCGGCCTCGCGCAGCCGGCGCAGATGCCGCTGCTGACCGGGGATTTCGACGAGGATGAAGTGGCGGCCGTCCGCTGGCGCGAGGCGGCGGTACTGGTCGCGGTCACGGACCGGGAGGAGCCGGGCATCCTGCTGACCCAGCGGACGGCGACGCTGCGCAACCATGCCGGCCAGATCGCCTTTCCCGGCGGCCGCATCGATCCGGAAGACCCCGATCCCGTCGCCGCCGCACTGCGCGAGGCAGAGGAGGAAGTGGCGCTGCCGCGCGAGGCCGTCGACGTGGTGGCGAGCCTCGATCGCTATCGCACCGCCACCGGCTTCACCGTCACGCCCGTGGTGGGCGTGGTCGCGCCCGACCTGCCGCTCGCCCCCAACCCGCACGAGGTGGCGGCGGTGTTCGAGGTGCCGCTGGCTTTTCTCCTCGACGCGGCCAACCACGCCAAGGGGCACGCAAGCTGGCGCGGCCGGGAACGGCATTATTACGAGATCTGGTTCGAAGGCTGGAGAATATGGGGTGCTACGGCAGCGATGCTGGTGAACTTGTCGCGGAGGCTCGCGTGGACGGCCTGACGCTGCCTGCCGCCGACTGGCAGGACCGGCCCGGGCTCGCCGCCCTCGCGGACGCGTTGGGCGGCGATCGCGGCGATACCCGCTTCGTAGGCGGCGTCGTTCGGGACACGCTGCTTGGCATCGCCGCCGCAGACCTGGACGTCGCCACCGCTCATGATCCGCAGGCGGTCCTGGCGCGCCTGAAGGCGGCCGGCATTCGTGCCGTTCCCACCGGCCTTCAGCACGGCACCATCACCGCGGTGCTGGAAAGCGGCCCGGTGGAGGTCACCACCCTTCGCCGCGACGTGGCGACCGACGGACGACACGCCACCGTCGCCTTCACCGACGACTGGCGCGAGGACGCGGCGCGGCGGGACTTCACCATGAACGCGCTCTATGCGGACATGGTCACCGGTCGGATCACCGACTATTTCGACGGCGTTGCCGATCTGCGCGCCGGCCGCGTGCGCTTCATCGGCGATCCGCTGCGCCGCATCGCCGAGGATCACCTGCGGATCCTGCGCTTCTTCCGCTTCCTCGCGCGGTTCGGCGACACGCCCGACCCGGAGGGTCTCGCCGCCTGTGTCGCGCGCGCAAACGACCTGATGGCGCTCTCGCGTGAACGGGTCGCCGACGAGCTGCTCAAGCTGCTGGTCGCGCGCTCGGCCGTAGAAGTCGTCGGGTTGATGCAGGCGCAGGGCATCTTCGTGCCCGTCCTGCCGGAGATCGACTCCAGCGGCGTCGCTCGACTCGCCCGCCTGGCAGCCCGGGAACAGGCCTGTGGCGTCGCCCCCGACGCGATCCGCCGGCTGGTCGCGCTGATCCCTGCGTACGCGCTCGAGTCCGTCGGCGCCCGGTTCAAGCTCTCCAACGCGCAGCGCAAGCGGCTGGCGCTGGCGGCAAGTGCCGAGGGCGTCAGCTCCCCGCGCGCGCTCGCCTATCGCATCGGAACCGAAGGGGCGATCGACCGCCTGCTGCTGTCGGACGACCCGGAAGCGGCAGGCGCCGTCGCCGACCTCCTCGACTGGGTCCGCCCGCCGTTTCCGCTGACCGGCGGCGCGCTGGTCGCGCGCGGCATCGGCAAGGGCCCGGACGTCGCCCGCGCCCTGCGCCGGATCGAGGACCAGTGGATTGCGGAAGGCTTCCCCGACGCGGCGCGCGTCGAGGCGCTAACCGTGGCGGAACTCGATCAGCGGTTGCGTTCCAGCAGCAGCTGATAGGCACGCTCGGCGTCGACCGGGCGGGCATAGAGATAGCCCTGCCCATAGTCGCAGCCGAGCGCGCCCAGCGTCTGCTCCAGCGCCTCGGTCTCGATGCCCTCGGCGGTGGTGCGCATGCCCAGCGTCTGCGCAAGGCTGAGCACCGCGCGTACGATCGCCACCTTGTCGCGGTTCGCCAGCATCCCCGACACGAAGCTGCGGTCGATCTTGAGCAGGTCGATCGGCAGGCTCTGGAGATATCCCAGGTTCGAATAGCCGGTGCCGAAATCGTCCATGGCGATCGTGGTACCGAGCGCCTTGAGCGCCCGAAGCGTCTCGGCGGTGGGGTCCCGGTCGCTGACGATCGCACTTTCGGTCAGCTCGATCGTCAGCCGCCGCGGCGCCAAATTGTGCGCCGCAAGCGTGCGCTCCACCAGGGCGACCACATTGTCCCGCCGCAGCTGGACGGCGGAGAGGTTGACGGCGACCGTCAGTCCACAGCTCGCCCCGCTCACCCGGTCCCAGCCGGCGAGGGTGCGCATCGCCTCGTCCAGCGCCCACCGGCCCATGGGCACGATCAGTCCGGCTTCCTCGGCCACGGGAATGAACCGGGCGGGCGGGATGTCTTCCCCCGCCTCCGTCCGCCAGCGCGCCAGGGCCTCGAACGAGACGATCCTGCCCGTCGCAAGGTCGCAGATCGGCTGGTAGTGCAGGTGCAGATTGCCGGAATCGATCGCCCGGCGCAGCTCGGTCTCGATCGAGAATTCGGCACGCATCACGTCCAGCGCCTCGGACCGGTACACCTCCGGAAGGCCGGTGCGCTTGGCACGCTTCGCTGCGAACTGCGCGTGGCGGACCATGTTCTCGTGATCCGCGGCCAGGCTCGCGCCCAGGGCGATCCCAATCGAGCAGCCGATGCGAACCTCGAAATCCGAAAGCGTGAACGGGATCGCCAGGGCGCCTCGAATTCGCTCCGCCACCTCGGTGGCATCGTCGCTGCGACTGACGCCGGACAGCAGGATCGCGAACTCATCCCCGCCGGTCCGCGCCAGCACGTCCGGCTGGCGCAACGCCCCTTTCAGGCGGCGGGCGACCGAGATGAGCAGTTCGTCTCCGACGATGCCGCCCAGGCAGGCGTTGATGCGGCTGAACCGGTCGAGGTTGAGTGCGAGGACCGCGTATTGTTCGCGCCCGCCGTTCGCCAACACCTCCTCCAGCCGGTCCTCGAAGCCCGCGCGGTTGGGAAGCCCGGTGAGCGCGTCGATCGCCATCTCGCGCCGCAGGCTGTGCTCCGTCCGCTCCTCGGGGGTGCGGTCGATCAGCGACAGCAGGCAACGACGGGCACGCGCCCCGCTCCGCCGGGTGAGCACTACCCGATAGTAGCGTGCATCAACCGCTTGCCCGAGCGTCCATTCGAACACGTCCCGAAGCGCATCTCCCTCCAGGAACCGGTGGATGCGCGCCCGCATGTCGCTGCAGTCGAGCGCGCCCTTCGGCCCTGCCTCGGCATCGATCTGCCGGAAGCCGCTGTTGATCCGGGAGAGGGTTACCTTGCCGTCGCGAAGCGTCGCCACTGCCGCGGGCATCGGCAGGACGTCCAGGAACGGCTCGGTCGCCAGGGATCGGCTCATGTCCTCTCCGGAAGGACCCGGGTTTCCGGCATCCTCGTGTGCGCTAGATCGCCGTTGCGAAAGCAGTACCATCCACTCCGGATTAGGTCCGGTGCGTTAATGCTGCGTTTCGAACGATCGTCTCAGTCGAAGCGGTTGTCGCGCGGGAAGCCGGTCGGCGGCATGCGCCCCGCAGCACCACGCGCGGCGCGCCACGGGCTCAGGTCCGCCTCGGTGCGCACCCGGCCGGTCTCGCCACCCATCGTCCAGCTGAGCCCGTCCGCGAAGCGCAAGGTGCGCACGTCGGACAGGCCCCCGTCGCGGAAGCGCTGGAGCTGCACGCCCTGCCCGCGCGCGAGTTCGGCCACTTCCGCAAGCGGGAACACCACCAGCTTCCGATTGTCGCCGATCGCCGCGACATAATCGTCGTCGGGCGCGATCGGTCGGATGACGCGCAAGCGCGCACCCGGGCGCGGCGTCATCACCTGCTTGCCCTTGCGGGTCTCGGCGATCACGTCGGCGATCCGGACGATGAAGCCGCGACCGTCGCTCGCCGCCAGCAGCAACCGGTCCGACTGCGCCGCCCGCAGAAATCCCGCGATCTCGGCATCGCCGTCCATGTCCACCATCGCGCGCACCGGCTCGCCGAAACCGCGCCCGCCCGGCAGCTTGTCGGCGCCCAGCGTGTAGAAGCGGCCCGCATCGGTCGCGAGCAGCAGCTTGTCCGTGGTGTGGGCGTGGAACGCGAACAGCGGGCCGTCGCCTTCCTTGAACTTCAGCGTCTCCGCCGCAGCCAGGTCATTGTGCCCCTTCAGCGCGCGGATCCAGCCGCGCCGCGACAGCACGACAGTGATCGGTTCGCGCTCGATCATCGCCTCCAGCGGGATTTCGCGCGCCGGTGCCGCCTCTTCCACGCTGGTGCGGCGCTTGCCGAGCGCGGTCTCCGGGCCATAGCGATCGCGCAGCTTCGCCATGTCGCGCTTCAGCCGGGTGCGCTGGCGCGCCTCGGAGCCCAGCAGCGACGTGAGCTCCGCCTTTTCCTTCTCCAGCTCGCCGCGCTCGCGCCGAAGCTCCATCTCCTCCAGCCGGCGCAGCGAGCGCAGCCGCATGTTCAGGATCGCCTCGGCCTGGCGATCGGTGAGCTGGAACTCCGCCATCATCACCGCCTTGGGCTCGTCCTCGGTGCGGATGATCTCGATCACCCGGTCAAGGTTGAGGAAGGCGATAATATAGCCGTCCAGCAGTTCCAGCCGGTCGGCGATCTTGGCCAGGCGATGTTCGGAGCGGCGGCGCAGCACCACGAACTGGTGGTCGAGCCAGGCCCGGAGCACCTCGCGCAAACTCATCACCCGCGGCGTGCGCGTCGCGTCGAGCACGTTGAGGTTCAGCGGCACGCGCGTTTCCAGGTCGGTGAGCCGGAACAGCCCGTCCATCAGCGTCGCCGGGTCCACCGTTCGGCTGCGCGGCTCCAGCACGACGCGAATCTCGGCGTCCGATTCGTCGCGGATGTCGCTGAGGATCGGCAGCTTCTTATCGTTGATGAGGGTTGCGACCTGCTCGATCAGCTTGCCCTTGGCGACGCCGTACGGAATTTCGCTCACGACGATGCGGAAGCCGCCGCCCTTCTCGCGCTCCACGTCCCAGCGCGCGCGCACGCGAAAGCCGCCGCGGCCGGTCGCATAGGCCTCGGCAATGGCGGCAGGGGGATCGACGACGATGCCGCCGGTCGGGAAGTCCGGTCCCTTCACATGCGCCAGCACCGCGGCATCGTCCGCCTCCGGCTGGTCGATCAGCATGGCGGCGGCGTCGAACAGCTCGGCGGCATTGTGCGGCGGGATGGAGGTCGCCATGCCGACCGCGATGCCGGCGGCGCCATTGGCGAGCAGGTTCGGGAACAGCCCGGGGAACAGCTCCGGCTCCTGCTCCTCGCCGTTGTAGGTGGGGCGAAAATCGACCGCGTCCTCGTCGAGGCCTGCCATCAGGTCGATCGCGACCTGGGTCAGCCGCGCCTCGGTGTAGCGATAGGCAGCGGCATTATCGCCGTCGATGTTGCCGAAGTTCCCCTGTCCGTCGACCAGCGGATAACGCAGCGCAAAGTCCTGCGCGAGCCGGACCATCGCGTCATAGACCGACTGGTCGCCGTGCGGGTGGTACTTGCCGATCACGTCGCCGACGACGCGCGCGCACTTCTTGTACCCCGCCGCCGGGTCCAGCCGCAGCAACCGCATCGCCCACAGCAGCCGGCGGTGGACCGGCTTCAGCCCGTCGCGAAGATCGGGCAGTGAGCGCGCGGTGATGGTGGAGAGCGCATAGACGAGGTAGCGCTCGGACAGGGCACTGTCGAACGGTGCATCGACGATTGCGTCGAACGGGTCCTTGAAGTCGGTCGCCATCGCCACGGCGGATAGCAGGCGCGCGCCTTGTTCCACAACCGTTCCGTGTGCCCGCTCCCGCTTTCGGCAGACCGCGCTCGTCCGCGCCGCGACGCACGCCTGATTGCGACGCCCGGCCCTCTTCGCTATAGGCGCCGCCATCCCGCCCCGGCAGCACGCAAGCGCGCGCGCTTCCGGGGCCGATCGTTTTGGAAGGGTTCCGCACATGGCTCGCCGCCGCCAGATCTACGAGGGCAAGGCCAAGATCCTGTACGAGGGCCCCGAGCCCGGCACGTTGATCCAGTATTTCAAGGATGACGCGACCGCGTTCAATGCCCAGAAGAAGGGCACGATCAACGGCAAGGGCGTGCTCAACAACCGCATCTCCGAGCACATCTTCACGCTGCTCGGCCAGATCGGCGTGCCGACCCACTTCATTCGGCGCCTCAACATGCGCGAGCAGCTGATCCGCCAGGTCGAGATCGTGCCGATCGAGGTCGTGGTGCGCAACGTGGTCGCCGGCTCGCTGTCGAAGCGCCTGGGCATCGAGGAGGGGCAGCAGCTGCCCCGCACGATCGTCGAATATTACTACAAGGACGATGCGCTCGGCGACCCGATGGTCACCGACGAGCATATCCTGGCGTTCGGCTGGGCCGCGCAGGACGAGCTGCACGACATGGCCGACATGGCGATTCGCGTGAACGACTTCCTGGCCGGCCTGTTCGCGGGCATCGGCATCCGCCTCGTCGACTTCAAGCTCGAGTTCGGCCGGATCTGGGAAAACGACTTCAGCCGGATCATCCTGGCCGACGAGATCAGCCCCGACGGCTGCCGCCTCTGGGACATGGCCACTAACGAGAAGCTCGACAAGGATCGCTTCCGCCGCGACTTGGGCGGAGAGGTCGAGGCCTATCAGGAAGTGGCCCGCCGGCTGGGCCTGCTGCCCGAGGGCGGCGACACCGCCGTGCTCGACATGGAAACCCATCGCAAGAAGCGCGGCCGCTAAGCCGTTCCGGCTCCGGCGGCGCTTGCCTGGCGAGCGCACCGGGGCCATAGCCGCCGCCATCACCCACCCACGCACTGCCTTCGAGGTCCCATGAAACTCCGCATCGTCGTGACGCTCAAGAACGGGGTGCTCGACCCGCAGGGCAAGGCCATCCAGCACGCGCTGGGGTCGCTCGGCTTCGACGGCGTCGCCGACGCCCGCGTCGGCAAGCTGATCGAGCTCGACGTCGCCGACGACACCAGCGACGAGGCCATCGACCAGATGTGCCGCAAGCTGCTCGCCAACACGGTGATCGAGAACTACCGCGTCGAGCGCCAGGACAGCGTCGCGTGAAGACCGCTGTCGTCGTCTTCCCCGGCTCGAACTGCGATCGCGACATCGCGGTCGCACTCGAACAGGTGACCGGTCAGGCGCCGGCGATGGTGTGGCACGGCGACACCGATCTGCCGGACGGCATCGGCCTGGTCGCGGTTCCCGGCGGCTTTTCCTACGGTGACTATCTGCGCTCCGGCGCGATCGCCGCCCGCTCGCCGGTGATGCGCGCGGTCGTCGAGGCGGCGGGCCGCGGCCTGCCGGTGCTGGGCATCTGCAACGGTTTCCAGATCCTCACCGAAACCGGCCTGCTGCCGGGCGCGCTGATGCGCAACGCACGGCTGAACTTCGTCTGCCGCGACGCGCCGCTGACCGTCGCCAACGCGACCTCGCGCTTCACCCGCGGCTATGCCGAGGGCGAGACGGTGACGATCCCGGTCGCGCACCACGACGGCAACTACTTCGCCGACGAAGAGACGCTCGACCGTCTGGAGGGCGAAGGCCAGGTCGCGTTCCGCTACGCCGGCGTCGTCAACGGTTCGGCGCGCGATATCGCCGGCGTGCTCAACGCGCAGGGCAACGTGCTCGGCATGATGCCGCACCCCGAGCGCCGCATCGAAGCCGCGCACGGCGGCACCGACGGTCGCCGCCTGTTCGAGGGACTGGTCGAAGCGCTCGCCTGAGCGGGCGCTTCTCCCTTCACGCCTTCAGCCGGAACGGCGAGAAGTCCGTGCCCCGGTCGAACACGTCCACGCCCTCGGCACGCTTGAGCCGGTTCACCACCGCATAGGTGACCGGCGTCAGCACCACTTCCCAGCCGACCTTGAGCGCCCAGTTGGTCGCCATCACCGTCAGCACCTGCGACGTCGGCCACACGCCCAGGAATGCGGCCGGGTAGAAGATCAGGCTGTCCGCTCCCTCCCCCACGATCGTCGAGCCGATGGTGCGCGCCCACAGCATCCGCCCCTCGGTCAGCAGCTTCATCTTCGCCATCACATAGGCGTTGACCAGTTCGCCCACCCAGAAGGCCGCGACCGAGGCGAAGACGATGCGCGGCACCTGCCCGAACACCGCCTCGTAAGCGCGCTGCCCCTCCCAGCCGGGTGCCGGCGGTAGCGCCACCACCACGGCCGACATCAGCGCCATAAACAGCACCGCGGCAAAGCCTGCCCACACGCATCGCCGCGCCCGCGCGAAGCCATAGACTTCGGTCAGCACGTCGCCGAGCACATAGGAAATCGGGAAGAACAGGATGCCCGCGCCGAACACGAAGCCGCCGAGCGGCCCCTCCCCGCCGATCGTCGCGACCTTGCCCGCGCCCACCACGTTCGAGAGCAGCAGGATGGCGACAAAGGCGGCCATCGCGAAGTCGTAGAAGCGGAAACCGGACACGCTGCGCGCGTCCGCGGGTGCCGGCGTCATGCTGCCCCTCTCTCCAGAAACGGGATGGCGCGGTTATGAGGATGGTTCCGCTTCGGCGCAATGCGCGCTAACGGAACGCGTGCGTGCGCCCGTAGCTCAGTTGGATAGAGCACGAGCCTTCTAAGCTTGGGGCCGCTGGTTCGAATCCAGCCGGGCGCACCAACGACTCCCCCTCAGCGCAGCGCGACCGGCTGGCCGGCGAAATCCTCGGCCAGCACCTGTTCGATCGGGCGCGCGATACCGCCTGCGGCACGGTCACGCGAAAGCCGCGCTCCACCAGTCCGTCGATCGCCCAGCGCACGCAATAGTCGGCAGCCACCCCGATCACCACGGCGTCCTCCACGCCCCGCGCCCGCAGGTCCCGGAAGAACGCGTCGCGGTCCGCGGACACGCCCTCGCGCACCGGCTCCACGCGAAGACCCGGCTCCTCCCACATGGCGAACACGCCCTTTTCCAGCCGATAGGTCGGGATCGCCGGATTCACCACCTCGGGATCGAGCACATTCTGCCAGCCCGGCGTCTCGCGCACGCAGTGGATCGGGAACTGCTGCGCCTCGGGCAAGCCCGGATAGGTGTCGGCGAAATGAGTGTCGAAGGTGAAGAGCACCGCAGCCGTATCCTCGGGCGCAAGCGAGGCCAGCCATTCGGCCATCGGTGCCGCCAGAGCATCGGCGCCCGCGACGGCCAGGGCGCCGTCCGGGTTCATGAAATCCGCCTGGGTGTCGACCACCACCACGACCTTCTTCACGGCCTTCTCCTCACGCCTGGGTGTTGCGCACGCCCTCGTCCCGCAGCGCCGGCGGGGCAATCCCCGCGCGCCGCGGCTTCGCGGTCGCGCAGCGCGCGCTTGCGGTCCGTGCCCCAGCGATAGCCCGACAGAGCGCCGTCGCTGCGAAGCACACGATGGCACGGAATCGCCAGCGCGTGCGCGTTGGCGGCACAGGCACCGGCCACGGCCCGCACCGCCTGGGGTGCGCCGATCCGCTCGGCGATCTCCGCGTAGCTCGCCGTCGCACCCGCCGGGATCGCGCGCAGTTCCTCCCACACCCGCCGGCGAAAGGCGGTGCCGCGGATGTCGAGCGGCAGGTCGAGCGTGGCGACAGGAGCCTCCACGAACGCCACCACCTGCGACACCATCGCGGCGAAGTCGTCGCCGCCCGGCTCCAGCTGCGCGTTGGCGAAGCGACGGCGAAGGTCCGCCACCAGCGCATCGGCATCGTCGCCCAGCAGCAGCGCCGCGATTCCCGTGGCGCTCGCGGCGACCAACAGACGGCCGAGGCTCGTCGGCGTGACGGCGAAGCGCAGGGTCTCGGCCGCGCCACCCTGGCGATAGGCGCCGGGCTTCATGCCCAGCACCGCCTCCGCCTCGGCATAGAAGCGGCCGCTCGAGCCATAGCCGGCGGCGTGGATCGCCTCGGTCACGGCCGCCCCCGCTTCCAGCGCCGCCCGTACCCGCCCGGCCCGGTGCTCCGCGGCATAGGCGCGGGGCGTGACGCCCGTCACCGCCTTGAACCGGCGCTGAAAGTGGCTCGGGCTCATGCCGGCTTCAGCGGCGAGCGCCTCCAGCGTCGGCGGGGTCTCGGCCATCTCGATCCTGCGGCACGCCGCTGCGACCTGACCGAGGCCGGCCGTGCACATGCCGTCCGCATCCGGCCGGCACCGCAGGCAGGCTCGAGCGCCCGTCCGGCGCGCGTCTGCGAGCGTCGCGTGGATCGTCACATTCGCGGGGTTGGCGGTGCGCGAGGGGCAGGACGGCCGGCAGTACACGCCCGTCGTCGCCACCGAGTACCAGAACTGCCCGTCCGCGGCCGCGTCGCGGGCAACGATCCGGGCCCAGCGCGGGTCTTGTGCAACATGCTGCTGTGTCATCGCGACCTCCTGCCCCACGCCTGCCTCAAGCCGCAGCGCGACACACTCCGTTCCTTGCGCTTCAATCCAAGATAGTGGCACCGACCGGGAGCACCAACACGCATCGCCGCGAAAGGAACATCCACCATGCTGAACGTCGGGCTGATCGGTTTCGGGCTTGCCGGGCGCGCGTTTCATGCGCCGCTGATCGCCGCCACCCCCGCCCTCCGCCTCGCCGCAGTCGTCACGTCGCGCGCGCAGGAAGTGGCAGCGCTGTATCCGCAGGCTCGCGCCGTGGCTTCCGTCGACGCCCTGCTCGCGGATCCTGCGATCGATCTGGTGGTGGTGGCGACGCCCAACGACACCCATGCGCCCCTCGCCCGCGCCGCGCTGGAGGCCGGCAAGCATGTCGTCGTGGACAAGCCCTTTGCCCTCAGCATCGAGGATGCGCGCGAACTTGCCGCGCTCGCCGTGACGCACGCGCGGATGCTCACCGTCTTCCACAACCGGCGCTGGGACACGGACTTCCGCACGGTCGAGCAGCTGCTGCGCGACGGCACGCTCGGCGAGGTGCACCTCGCAGAGCTGCGCTGGGACCGCTTCCGTCCCGCCATCAAGCAGGGCTGGCGCGAGACCCCGCACGCCGGCGCAGGATTGTTGGCCGACCTCGGCCCGCACCTCATCGATCAGGCGATCCGCCTGTTCGGCGTGCCGGAGGCGGTGTCGGCGGACATCGCGATCCAGCGGGAGGCGGCGCAGGTGGACGACTATTTCGAGCTGACGCTCCACTATGGAAGCCGCCGGGTGATCCTGGGCGCCGCCTCTCTGGTCGCGGCATCCCGCCCCCGCTTCGCGCTGCACGGAACGCTCGGCAGCTTCGTGAAATACGGGATCGATCCGCAGGAGCCGGTGCTGCGCGCGGGCGGAACCCCGTCCGACCCCGGCTATGGAGTCGAGCCGGAATCCGCTTGGGGGACGCTTGTCGACGGCGAGGCCGGGGAGCGTCGCCTGCCTAGTGCTGCCGGGATATGGCCCCGCTTCTATGAACAGGCCGCGGCCGCCATCATCGAGGGCAGCGCGCCGCCCGTCGAGCCGGAGGATGCCATCGCGGGTCTCGAATTGCTCGAACTCGCCCGGCAATCCGCACGCGAAGGACGCCGACTTCGCTTCCCCAGGCGCTGATCCGAATATTTTTATCGAGGCATCCGCAACGTCCCCGATGTCTTGCCACCATTGCAGTTGCTAGCAATCGGGCAAGCATCAGCCTTACTCCCGAGGCTCAAAGTGACTTTATCGGCCATGCACGTCCGTTCGGATGCTTGGCCGCCCTCTATTACCCAATACGGCAACTTACGTTTCGCGGAGGAAGTGCGACTCGCCACTGTTAATCACGAATAAATCCTTGCTTTGTATGGATCCGGAGGTGCTTCGCCCGACTCGGCACACACGCGATGCTGATCCGGTACTTTGGCTCCGAAGCCGCAAGGTGTGGCTGGCAACACCCTGGAAAGTTGACGCGCTGCACGGAAAGTCCCAAGTGCGCGCCGATGAACGGAGGAATGAAGATGGCCGAAGACGTTTCCGAATTGAATGCGGTGGAACTCGCAACCGAGCTCACCATCGCCTGGCTCAACAATGCGAACAACCGCGTGTCGGCCGAAGATGTGCCGACCTTCCTGCAGACGATGCACGCGACCGTGGTTGGGCTGAGCGGCGGCGCATCTTCGGAACCGGTCGAGACGGCCCCGACGGAAGATTACACGCCCGCCGTCTCGGTGCGGAAGTCGCTCGCGTCGAAGGACCACATCATCTCGATGATCGACGGCAAGCCGTACAAGACCCTGCGCCGCCATCTGGCAGGGCACGGACTGACCCCGGAACAGTATCGCGAGCGCTACAATCTGAAGTCCGACTATCCGATGGTCGCGGAGAATTATTCGCAGAGCCGCCGCGACATGGCCAAGCGCATCGGGCTCGGCCGCAAGCCACGCACCGGTGGCGACGATGCGGCCGCCGCAGAGGCGCCTGCCGCCCCGAAGCGCCGTGGCCGCAAGCCCAAGGACGCAACCGCCGAGTGATCCTTCAGCCCTGGGCCAACGCCGCCGCACGCCGGCCCAGGGCCGACAGGCTGCGGAAGGTCACCGACCAGCGCGTGCGCTCCATCGCCGCGATGCCGTGCTCCCACGCGTGCCGCGCTTCGCCGGAGAGATGGTAGATCGATCGCGGCGCAAGCGTCAGGCTACGGCGGTCGAAGCCGGTGTCGATGCGCCGCCGCAGGCGCAGGACGGCCGGTTCTCCCAGCGAAATCCCCACGACATGCTCGAACATCGGCCGGTCGCGATGCCAGCCGATCCCTGCCCCCGGATCATAGCGGATGAGCAGTGCCTGCTCGAGCTCGGCCGTCAAAACGCCCGCCAACGCCGCCGCGCGCTCCCGAAAAGGCCAAAGAAACTCGGGGATCGGCGCCCCCGGCGCGATCCGCCCCCGGTCGAAGTCATAGCTCCAGCCGAACGACGCGGTCAGCCGCTTGCCCGTCCACCCCTGGAAGCGGAACGGCGTCAGCGCGCACCCGTCGATCGCCGCCACGAGCGCTGCTTCCTCAGGCGCATCGAGCACCTCTTCGCCATAGGAGAGGCCCGGCAGCAGCGGGGTTCCGAACAGGTCTAGCTGGGCGGCCATCTCGGTCCAGATAGGAAGCCGACACCTCCCCCGAAAGACGCGCGTGGCGGGGAGACGGGCCGGAAAGCCCGCGTTATAGAAGCCCGCGATGCCCAATCGTGCCCCCGATCCGCTGCTGCTGTTTCGTGCCGGTGACCACCGGCTCGCGCTCCCGGCGCGGGACGTGCGCGAGGTGCTGCCGCTGCTTCCGATCGCGCGGCCGCCGACCCTGCCCCGCCCCCTCGCCGGCTTCGTCGACGTCCGGGGCGAGACGCTGCCCGTCTTGGCACCCGCGCTTCTGTTCGACGGCGGCACTGCTCTCGGCACCCTGGACCTGTTCTCCCATCTGATCCGGCCGCACGGGCCTGCTGCCACCATGCCGTGCCTGCTGGTCGATCGCGTCGAGGACATGGTCACCCCCGACGCCGACGCCATCCGTCCGGTGGAGGCCGAGGCGAGCCACAATGGCGCGATCTTGGCCGAAGTGACGCTGCCCGACGGCCCCGCACACCTGCTGTCACTCGCCCGGCTGCTCAGCGAAGCGGAACGCGAGCGGCTGGCGGCGTTGGCAGCGCAAGCAGAGACGCGCGCCGCCGACTGGGCGATCGGGTGAGCCTGGCCGCGCAGCGCCACGCGCTGCCGTCTGCGCCGGTCGACGATCCCGCCTTTGCCGCCATCAAGGCGCGGATCGTCGAGCGCACCGGCCACCATTATTACGTCGACAAGGACGACCAGCTGTTCGAGCACATCGCGCGCCGCATGGCCGCGAACGGCATCGACACGCTGGCGGACTATGCCGCCCGGCTGGCGGACCCGGAAGCGGCGGCCGCGGAATGGCGCGCGCTCGAAAGCGCGATCACGATCAACGAGACCTTCTTCTTCCGCTTTGCCGAACAGTTCGATGTGCTGCGCCGCTGCGTCTTGCCGAAGCTGCTGCGGGAGCGGCGGGCGAAGCGCCAGCTGCGCGTCTGGAGCGTCGGCTGCTCGACCGGGGCAGAGGCGCACTCGGTGTCGATCCTGCTGCGCGACCTGCTTGGAGACGCAGTCTCTGACTGGAAGATCGGCATCACCGGCACCGACATCGACGATGCCGCGATCGCCGCCGCGCGCGAGGCGCGCTACACGTCGTGGGCATTGCGTACCCTGGGAGAGGCGGAACGCGAGCGGCTGTTCGATCGCGAAGGCGATCGCTGGCGGCTGAAGGCGCGCTATCGCGGTCTCGCCCGCTTCGAACACGCCAACATGATGGCGCTGCTGGACGACGACGCGCCGCTGCAGTTCAGCGAGTTCGACATCATCCTGTGCCGCAACGTCCTGATCTATTTCCGCAGCGACGTCGCCAAGCAGCTGGTCGGCGCGCTGGTGCGCCGGCTCGCGCCCACCGGGCTGCTGTTCATCGGCCATGCCGAGCCGAACCCGGAGTTCGCGGACGTCGCACGTCCGGTGCTCGTCGACGGTGTCCTTGCATACGCACGGCTGGACGGACCCGCCGAGCTTCCCGCAGCCGCGCCCGCGCCGCCACCGCCGCTCGCATCACTTGCCCCGCCGCCAGCGGCACCAGTCAAGGCCGCGCCGCCTGTCAGTCCCCCGCCGCAGCCTGCCCCGCCGCCGCCTCCAACATCGCCACCGCCCAAGCCCGCCGCAACCGGAGAAGTGCGCACCGCGCTGTCCCGCGGCGACGCGAGCCAGGCACTCGAACTGGCGGAGCAGGAGGCGCTCGCCACACCGCGCGACCCGGTCGCCCACTACCTCGCAGCGCTCGGCGCGCTCGCGCTTGGAGACGGGGTTCGTGCAGAGCGGGGATTTCGCAGCGCGCTATATCTCGATAACGGGTTCGCGATGGCGCATTATCTGCTTGGCCGACATCTCCTGGCGCATGGGCGCGACGCCGAGGGCAACCGCGCGCTCCGCAATGCCGCGCGCGCAGCCGCCGGGATGGCGAACGACGCCGAGTTGCCGGAGGGCGACGGCATGACCGCAGGCAGCCTCGTCGCCGCCGTCCGCGCCACCCTCGGGGGCGCCGCATGAGCATGCCGGGCGACCTCCGTGTCGCAGCGCCCTTCCTCGATGCAGAGGCCGTCGCAGCCGTGCTCGCAGAGCGCCAGCGCGCGCTCGCTCCGCCTGAGGCAGCCGACCAGCGCAGCCGCATCCGCGTCCTCACCTGGACCCTGGGTGAGGAAACCTATGCGACCCCGCTCGCGGACCTCTTCGAGGTGGCGGCGATCCCGCGCGTCACCGCGGTTCCGGGCGCGCCTGCGGCTCTGGTGGGGCTGATCGCGTGGCGGGGCGCCGTCCTCAACCTCTTCGATCCGGCCGTGGCGTTGCGCCTGGCCACCCCCGAGGAGCCCGGCCGCGCGATGCTGGTGCTGCGCCATGCGGCGCCGCGCATCGCCCTCCAGGTCCCCGCCATCACCGCCGCCGCTGCCGTCGTCGATCCCGGCGCCACGGGCGGTGACACCCTCACGCGCTTCGTCGAAGCGGACGGTGGCCAGCGTCTGGCCGTCGTGAACACTGCGCTGCTGATCCAGCGGCTCCTCGCACGTCCCCTGCAGGAAGGATAAAGCCTTGTCGGTTTCCACTCGGATCGTTGCCGGGTTCGGCATCATCACGGCCATTCTGGTCGCGTTGGGCCTCTACTCGCTCCAGCAGGTTGGCGTGGTCCGCTCGAACGTCGACCGGATCGTCCAGCGTGACTATGCCGCGATCCTTGATGTCGACGCCATCGCTCGGACCGAGGCACGGATGCGCGAGGCGCGGCTGATGGCGGTGATGCATGCGATGCGCAGCGGCCGCGGCATTCCGGGCGACATCACCGACTGGCAGTCGCGCGCCAACGAAACGGCAGCCGCGCTCGCGAAGCTGACTGCAACCGCGGAGAAGAACCGCGAGACCGCGGTCAATCAGGGCCGCATCGAACAATGGCGCCAGCTGTCCGAGGGCGCGCAGGCGGTGCAGGCATCGTTCGATCGCCTGCGCCCCGCGAGCGCACGCCAGCTGGAGATGCTGGAGAACGGCAACATCGAGGGTGCGATCGAGGCGGGCGAAGAGATCGATCGCCACCATGCCGCGCTCGCGCAGAGCCTCGGCCAGGTCCGCACGATCGTCAGCAACACGATCGAGGTCGGGCGGCGCGCGACCCAGGACGTCTATGAAAGCACGCGCACGTCGATCCTGATCGGGCTGCTGATCGCGATCGCGGTCAGCGTCGTGGTCGCCTTCACGATCCGCCGCTCGATCACTGGGCCGCTGAGCGACTTCATGAGTTTCGCCGGCCGCATCGGCGAAGGCGACCTGTCGGGCGAGACGCGCATCACCGGCAGCGACGAACTCGGCCAGCTGGGCGCCACCCTCAACACGATGGTGGTGGGCCTGCGCGAGATCGCCCGCCAGAGCCGCGCCGCGACCGAGGACCTGAACGCCGCCGCCACCGAGATCCGCGCCTCCACCCAGGAGCAGGCCGCGTCGGTCGAGGAACAGCTCGCCGCCGTGCAGGAAACCGCCGCTACCGTCGACGAGATCACCCATTCGGGCGCCCAGATAACGCTGCGCGCGCAGGAAGTGATCGCCGCGGCCCAAGCCACCGCCCAGACCAGCGACACCGGCCGCAGCGCGGTCCACGACACCGCCCGCGCGATGGATGCGATCCGCGAACAGGCCGAGGCGGTCGCCGGCAACATCGTCGCCCTGTCGGAAAAGACGCAGACCATCGGCGACATCATCGCGACGGTGAACGACGTCTCGGAACGCTCCCACCTCCTCGCCCTCAACGCCTCGATCGAGGCGGCGGCGGCCGGCGAGCAGGGTCGCAGCTTCGCGATCGTCGCGTCGGAGATGAAGACGCTGGCGGACCAGGCGAAGTCCGCCACCCGCAACGTCCGCTCGATCCTGGGCGACATTCAGCGCGGCATCAACGCCTCGGTCATGCTGACGGAAGAGGCGGTGAAGCGCGTCGCCTCCGGCAAGGAGCGCACCGACGCCAGCCAGTCGGCGATCAACGAACTGGCGACACGGGTGCAGGAGAACGTCCACACCTTCCAGCAGATCGTCGCCTCCACCAACCAGCAGCAGATCGGCATCGAGCAGGTGACGATCGCCCTGCAGAACATCCGCCAGGCGAGCCAGCAGACCGCGGCCAGCACCCGCCAGCTGGACCAGGCGGCGGGCGACCTCACCCAGCTGTCGCGGACGCTGGTGAGCCTGACCGAACGCTACCGCGTCTGAGGACGGGCGGGTGGACGAACTCCGCGCAGAACTGCTCGCGGCCTTCGCCGCCGAGCTTGCCGAGCACATGGCCGGCATCCGCGAGGCGCTTGCGGATGCCGCCGCCGGCCGTCCGGTCGATTTGCGCGAGTTCAGCCGCCGTACCCACAGCCTGAAGGGGGCCGCGCGTGCGGTCGATCTGCCGGCGACCGAAGCGGCTGCCCATGCGGCCGAGACCATCCTGCTCGCCGCAGAGCGCGGGGAACGCGCGCTCGATGCCACCACGCTCGCCGAGCTGCGCACCCTGGCCGACGCGATCGAGGACGGCGCCCGCAGCGACACCAAGCAAGAGGACGCGCCCGAGGCGACCGCCGCGGCATCCCCGACGCAGACGGGCCGCGTGCATGTCGCCGGCCGCCACGTCGAGCGACTCGCCCGTTCGGTCCACGACCTTGCCAACCACATTTCCGAGCAGGATCGGATCATGGAGATGGTCGAGGTGCTCGGGGCCGAGCTGGCTGACATGCCTGCCACGCAGGACGGCGAGCTTGCCCGCCGCATCGCCCGCCTGGTCGGCAGCACGGAACGGCTGCGCCGTGAGGTCGGCCGCCAGCGCTGGGCGCTGGACCGCGCCGCCGCCAACATCGAGCGCGACGCCGAACGCATCCTGCTGCTGCCCGTCGCCACCCTCTTCGAGGGCCATGAGCGGATGGTCCGCGACCTCGCAGCCAGCCAGGGCAAGTTCGCCGAACTCGTCATGGAACCGATCGAGGCGGAGGCGGATCGCCGCGTGCTCCAGGCCCTGCGCGAGCCGTTGCTCCACCTGCTGCGCAACGCGGTCAGCCATGGGATCGAACCGCCGGCCGTGCGCGCCCGGGCGGGCAAGCCGGAGGGTGGCACGATCAGCGTGCTCCCCACCACCGACCGCGGCCGCCTCAACATCGTCATCCGGGACGATGGCGCCGGACTCGATCCCAAGGCGATCGAGGCGCGCGCTCGGGAGGCGGGACTGATCGCCGCCGGCGCGCCGACACCCTCCCGACGCGGCCTCTACGCGCTGCTGTTCGAGCAGGGCTTCTCGACCAGCCGGACCGTGGACGAGGTTTCGGGCCGCGGCATCGGCCTTTCCGTCGTGGCGGAGACGGTGCGCCGGCTGCACGGCCGCGTCCGCATCCTGCCCGGCCGTCCGACGGGCACCGAGATCCGCCTGTCGGTGCCGCTCGCCCTCGCCCGCCAGGCCCTGTTGCTGGTGGAGGCCGGCGGCGCCCGGCACGCCCTCCCCGCGGCGAGCGTCGACCGCGTGCTCCGCCTCACCCCGGATGCGTTCGACCGTACCGAGGGCGGTGCGGTGCTGATGCTGCAGGAGGAGGCGGTGCCGGTGGCAGAGCTGGCCGACCTCCTCGGCCTGCCGGCGTCCGAAGCGCCCGACGGCGCTCGCCCCGCGGTGGTGATCGAGGGCTCGGACCAGCGCCGCGTGCTGCTGGTGGACGCGCTCGACGACGTCCGCTCGCTGGTAGTGGGTGATCCGACGGCGGTTGCCGCCGACGTGCCGCTGATCTGGGGAACGGTGCTGCTGGAGGACGGCATCGCGCTCGTGCTGGAGCCGGAGGCGCTGCTCGCCGCCGACGCGTCCGGCCCCCGCCGCCGTCCGCGCATCGCGCCTGCGACCCGGCCGGTGCAGCGCACGGTGCTCGTCGTCGACGACTCGATCACCACCCGCACCCTCGAAAAGAGCATCCTGGAGGCGCAGGGCTACCGCGTCCTGATCGCGGTCGACGGGCTTGCCGGGCTGGAGCAGCTGCGCGCTGGGATCGAGCCGATCGACCTGGTGGTGGCAGACGTGGAAATGCCGCGCATGGACGGTTTCGGATTGCTCACGGCAATACGGAACGATCCGGCCCTGCAAGCGCTTCCCGTCGTCATGATGACCTCGCGAAACAGCCCGGACGATATCGAGCGTGGACTCCAGCTGGGTGCGAATGCCTATGTGACGAAGCAGGAGTTCGACCAGGGGACGCTGATCTCCGTCGTACAGCAGCTGGTCTGATCCATGGCAACGCGCCCGATCCGCGTCATGATCGTCGAGGACTCGCTCGTCGTTCGCACCCTGCTCACGCACATCATCGCGGGCGACCCCCGGCTTGAGGTGGTGGCCGCCGTCGCCAGCGCCGAAGAGGCGCTGGCGCAATTGGCGGCGATCCGCCCCGACGTAATCTCGATGGATATCCGCCTCCCCGGCATGGACGGGCTCGAGGCGACGCGCCAGATCATGGCCGATCAGCCGACGCCGATCGTCGTCATCTCCGCCAGCTTCGATCGCACCCAGCTCAATCCCACCATGGACGCGCTGCGCGCCGGCGCGCTCGCCGCCGTGGAGAAGCCGGTCGGCATCGCCGATCCCGAATACCGCACCATCGCCGCCGAGATCCGCACCCAGCTCGTCATCATGAGCCAGGTGGCCGTGGTCCGCCGGCGCATGCGCACGCCGCTTGCCGGCGCGCCGACCGCCGGGCGGCCGCGCATTGCGCCGCGAATGCTGTTGTGCGCCGCCTCCACCGGCGGCCCTCAGGCGCTGGCCAAGCTGTTCAACAGCCTTCCCGCCGACCTGTCGCTGCCGGTGCTGCTCGTCCAGCACATGGGCGGCGCCTTCATGGACGGGTTCGCCAGCTGGCTGGACAGCGTCGTGCCGCAGCGGGTCGAACTCGCCCGCGCCGCCGTCCTGCCCCAGCCGGGCACCATATATGTGGCGCCGGGCGACCGGCACCTGACCCTGATGCCTTCGGGCAAGCTGGGGCTGTCGGAGGCGCCGCCCGTCGGCGGCCAGCGGCCGGCCGCGACCGTGTTGTTCACCAGCGCCGCGGCGGCGCTCGATGGTGCCGCGCTCGCCGTCGTCCTGACCGGCATGGGAGAGGACGGGGCTGCGGGCGTCCGCCAGCTGGTCGACGCCGGTGGGGCCGCGATCGCGGAGCATGAGAGCACGGCGGTCGTGAACGGCATGCCGGCCGCCGCGGTGCGCCAGGGCGCGCTGGCGTTGCCGCTCGATCTGATCGGCCCCCATGTGAAGCGGATCCTGGCCCGCGAGGTCGTGCAGTGAGCGAAGACGCGTCGCCGCACCTGTTGCTGGTCGAGGATTCGGACACCCAGGCGCTGGTCTTCCGGCGGACGCTGGAGGGCTTCGGCTTCACCGTGGACCGGACCCGCACGGCCGAGGACGCACTGGTCAGTCTCAACGAGGCGCTGCCCGACCTGCTGGTGGTCGATTATCGGCTGCCCGGCATGAACGGGGACGAGCTGGTGCGCATCCTGCGCCAGACGGGCCACACCCGCACGCTGCCGATCATCATGCTCACCAGCGACGAGGCGAGCGAGGTGGAGCGCCAGGGGCTCGACAGCGGCGCCAATGCCTATGTGCCCAAGGCGAGCGGCCCGCAGCTGCTGGTGTCGCGCATGCGCTCGCTGTTGCGCCAGCGGCGCTCCGTGCCGGGCAACGGCACGGCGGGCGGCTTCCGCCAGGCCCGGCTGCTGGTCGCAGTGGCGGACCCGATCTACCGCGACTGGCTGCGGGGGCTGCTAACTGGGGACGGTCATGCGGTCAGCGTCGCCGGAGACGAGCAGGCGATGCTCGCCGCGGTTACGGAGGAGGAGTTCGACGGCGTTCTCGTCGGCCCGGCCCCCGAAGGCGAGGACCCGTTCGCCTGGGTCCGTGCGCTGGATCGCCAGCGGCAGGCGGACAGCGCCGGGTTCGAGATCGCCGCCCTGTCCGAGGTCGCCGATCCCGCACAGACGCTTGCCGGGCTCGGCGCCGGTGCCGACGACGTGCTGCCCAGCCGGGACGAGCGCGACATGCTCCTCGTGCGGGTGCGTTCGATCCTCCGCCGCAAGCTCGCCCGCGACGACGAGGCGGCGGGCGCCGCCCGCGAGCGGGAACGCGAGCTGGCACTCGCCCATGCGCGCGCCCAGGCGGAGGCGAGCGACGCCCTCGCCGCCGCCAACCGCGAGCTGGAGGCGGCGAACGCCCAGTTGCGCGAAACGCAGGCACAGCTGGTCCAGTCCGCCAAGATGGCGTCGTTGGGTGAGCTCGTCGCCGGCATCGCGCACGAGATCAACAACCCGCTCGCCTTCATCCTCGCCCACCACGCCACCGTGGAGCGGGCCGTGCAGGACGCAACGACCGCCGAGGACGACACCCGCACCAAGCGCCTCGCCAAGGCTGCGGAGCGCCTGGGTTCGATCCGCACCGGGCTGGTGCGCATCCAGGATCTGGTGGTGAAGCTGCGCCGCTTCTCGCGTCTCGATGATGGCGAATGGTCGCTCGTCGACATTCCGGAGGCGATCGACTCGGTGCTGACGCTGCTCCAGCCGAAGATCCCCGCGACCGTCACGATCGAGCGGCGCTACGGCCCCGTCCGCACGCTCGAAAGCTCGCCGGCGCTGGTCAACCAGGTGGTGATGAACATCATCTCGAACGCGGTCGACGCGGTCGATCCCACCACCGGCCGCATCGTCATCGAGACCTCGACCCGCGACGACCGGTTCTTCATCGCGATCACCGACAACGGCCCCGGCATCCCGCCGGAGGTACGCGAGCGGGTGTTCGAACCCTTCTTCACCACCAAGGACGTGGGCTCCGGCACGGGCCTGGGCCTGGCGATCGCCTATGGCGTCGTTCGGTCGCACGGTGGCGAGATCACGATCGAATCGGGCGACGAAGGTGGCGCCCGCTTCCTCTTGGCGGTACCTCTGCATCGACAATGACCGATTCCAACGATTCCGAATTGCCCAAGGTTCTGGTCGTCGACGACGAGCAGGAGATCCTCGTCGCGCTGGAGGACCTGCTGGAGGACCGCTACCGGCTGCTCTCCTCCACCTCCCCCGTGGCAGCGCTCGAGATCGTCAAGGCGAACCCGGACCTGGCGGTGATCATCTCCGATCAGCGGATGCCGGAGATGCCGGGCAACGTGTTCCTCGCCCGGGCACGTCCCTATAGCGATGCCGACGCGATCCTGCTGACCGGCTATGCGGACCTGTCGGCGGTCGTGTCGGCCGTCAACGAAGGTGCCATCAGCGGCTATGCCGCCAAGCCGTGGGAGCCGGAGGCACTGCGGGCGATGGTCGCCGCCGCCGCCGAGCGGCAGAAGCTGCGCGCCGCGCTCCGCTTCGAACAATCCGCCTTCCTCGGGCTGATGCAGGCGTCGGCCGACCAGATTTCCGTGCTCGATCGCCATCATCGCCTGATCCGCGGCAACCACGATCGTGTCGAGAACGCGACCGCGGGCGATGTACGCGACAAGGATGAGGCGGCGCTCGCCAGCGGCAGCTATTCCGAAGAGGATCTGCAGAGCGGGGGCGAGGATGAGGACGAGCGCTGGACCCGCGTCCGACGGATCCCCTTCGGCGTCAGCGACAGCGACCGCCACCTGCTCAAGATCGAGTCGGACGAGACCGACCGCCGCCTCGCCGCCCGCCGGCTCCACCAGGCCGAAAAGCTCCAGGCGCTCGGAACGCTCGCAGGCGGCATCGCCCATGATTTCAACAACCTACTCGCTGCCATTCTCGGCAACCTCGAACTCGCCGAACGCTCGCTGGACAAGCCGGATCGGCTCACCCGCTTCCTGGCCAACGCCCGCTCGGCGGCCGGCCGCGGCTCGGCGATCACGCGCCGCCTGCTGAGCTTCAGCCGCCAGCGCGACCTCGCCGCCGAGACCTTCCGCCCGGACGAGGCGATCCGCGATCTGGAGGAACTCGTCGCCCGCACCATGGCCGGTCGCGTCTCCCTGACGCTCGACCTCCAGGCGGACGGCGCGATCCACGCCGATCCCGGCCAGTTCGAACTCGCCATCGTCAACCTGTGCATCAACGCGCGCGATGCCATGGCCAACGGTGGGGAGATCGTCATCTCCAGCGCCCGCGCCCCCGGGCCGCCGGAGCTGGCGCATGCGGGCGACTGCATCCGCATCGCGGTGCGCGATAATGGTGCCGGCATTCCCGAGCACCTGCGCGACCGCGTGTTCGAGCCGTTCTTCACCACCAAGCCGCATGGCGAGGGCACGGGCCTCGGCCTGCCGATGGTCCGCGCCATGGCGGAAGCGTCTGGCGGCACCGTCACGATCGACAGCCGCGTCGGCGAGGGCACGACGGTGACCCTGTGGTTCCCCCGCCTGGAGCCGGTCGAGGCTGCTGCGGCCGTTGCCGCTCAGGCGGCGGAGACCCCTTCGCTGCGGGTGCTGGCGGTGGAGGACGACGCCGAAGTCCGGGCCGTGCTCGTCGCGCATCTGACGGGCGCCGGGCACCAGGTGATCGAGGCGGACGGCGCCCAGGCGGCGCTGCACGCGCTGGAGAGCGACGCCGCAATCGATCTGCTCGTCACCGACTATGCCATGCCGGACATCTCGGGCCTCGATCTCTACCGGGTGGCGAGCGAGCGGCGACCTGGCCTGCGTGCGATCCTCGTGACGGGTTTCGCCGATGTCGAGGACGGCAGCGTGCCCCTCCCGGTCCTTACCAAGCCCTTTACCGGGGACCAGCTGAAGGCGACGATCGCGCGCGTCCTGACTCCGGCCGACTGAGCGACAAGGCCTTGGAACGCGACGGCCCGGGCAATCCCCGGGGCGGTTGAACTTGCATAAAATGTCACCAAATTAGATACTTGAGAGCGCACGACGGCCCCGATGGGCCGCTGTCCTCACCATCTTCTCTTGGAGGCAGGATGCAGTTTGACGACACCGTTCGCTCGCGCCGCGCAATGCTGGGTTCGATCGCCGCGCTGGGCGCCTTTGCCGTGACGCGCAGCACGCTGGGTGGCACCGACCGCCCCGCGCCCCGCACCGTGCCGACCCCGGTCCGCCAGCGCATCTTTGCCGAGCCGAAGGCCGCCAGCGTCTCCGCGCCCCGTGGCGTGCAGCCCGAACTGTTCGACCGCGCGATTGCGGCGCTCGACGCGCATGGCGACACCATCCGCCGTCGTGACCGCATCGCGATCGCCGATTTCGATGCGCCGTCCAGCGAGCACCGCTTCCAGTTCATCGACCTGGAGGGGGGGAAGGTCACGCGCCTGCTCGTCTCGCACGGCAGCGGCTCCGATCCGGCGCACTCGGGCAAGCTCCAGCGCTTCTCCAACCAGCCGAATTCGAACGCGACCTGCGAGGGCGCCTTCGTCACTGCCGACTACTACGTGGGCAAGCACGGCCGCTCGCAGCGCGTGATCGGCCTCGATCCGACCAACGACAACGCCCGCGACCGTGCGATCGTGATTCACGGCGCCTGGTACGCCAACCCGGACATGCTCAAGACCCACGGCATGCTCGGCCGCAGCCAAGGCTGCTTCGCGGTCGGCGAGCAGGACCTGCCGCAGGTGTTCGCGATGCTGGGCGAAGGGCGGATGATCTACGCCGGCAAGGCGTGATCCGAGGCGAAGCCACAACGCGCGAAAATGGGTGACGTAGCTTCTCGCCGTCTCGCGCGTTACGCTTCGCATGATGACGCAACACCGCTTCTATTCGATCCACCGGCACGGCCTGATCCGCGTTGGTGCCTGCACCCCGCTCGCCACTGCCGGCGACCCGGCCGCCAATGCCGAGGCGACGATCGCGCTCGCCCGGCAAGGCCATGAGGCCGCCGCCGACCTGCTGGTCTTCCCGGAGCTCAATCTCTCCTCCTACGCCATCGACGACCTGCACCTGCAGGACGCGCTGTGCGAGGCGGCCGAAGCAGCACTCGCCCGGGTGGTGGAAGCGAGCACCGATCTGCGCCCGGTGCTGCTGGTCGGCGCGGCGCTGCGCCGCAACGGCCGGCTCTACAATTGCGCCGTCGCCGTTTCTCGCGGCCGCATCCTGGGCGTCGTCCCCAAGAGCTTCCTGCCCAACTACCGCGAATATTACGAGAAGCGCTGGTTCGCCGAGGGCGCGGGCCTCACCGGGCTGGAGATCACCGTCGCCGGCCAGCGCGTGCCGTTCGGCACCGACCTGATCTTCGCGGCCGAGGACCTGCCCGACTTCGTCTTCCATGCCGAAATCTGCGAGGACTTCTGGGCGCCCACCCCGCCCTCGACCGCCGGCGCGCTCGCGGGCGCGCTGATCCTGTGCAATCTCTCCGCCTCCAACATCGTCGTCGGCAAGGCGCGCGATCGCGAGATGCTGTGCGCCGCCCAGTCCGCGCGCGCGGTCGGCGCCTATGTCTATTCGGCTGCCGGCCCGGGCGAGAGCACGACCGATCTGTCGTGGGACGGTCAGGGGCTGGTCTATGAACTGGGCGAGCAGCTCGCCGCCTCGCACCGCTTCGCCAGTGCCGACGCGACCATCTATGCCGACGTCGATGCCGGCCGCATCCGGCTGGAGCGGATGCGCATGGGCACGTTCAACGACGCCGCCGCCGCGTCAGGCCACCCGGAGACGCGCTTCCGCCGCATCGGCTTCGCGCACCAGCCGGACTTCGCCGACGTCGGCCTCAAGCGCCAAGTGCGTCGCTTCCCCTTCGTACCCAGCAACCCCGTGTCGCTGGACGAGGACTGCTATGAAGCGTTCAACATCCAGGTGGAGGCGCTGCGCAAGCGGATCGTCGCGACCGGTGCCAAGCGGCTGGTGATCGGCGTGTCAGGCGGGCTTGATTCTACCCATGCCCTGATCGTCGCGGCCAAGGCGTTCGACCGTCTCGACCGCCCGCGCTCCGACATCCTGGGCTTCACCATGCCGGGCTTCGCCACCAGCGAGGGCACCAAGGCCAATGCCTGGACGCTGATGAACGCGCTCGGCATCACCGGCGACGAGATCGACATCCGGCCGGCCGCGCGCCAGATGCTCGCCGACATGGACCACCCCTTCGGGCGCGGCGAGCCGGTCTACGACATCGCGTTCGAGAATGTGCAGGCGGGCCTGCGCACCGACTATCTCTTCCGCCTCGCCAACCAGCGCGAGGGCTTCGTGCTCGGCACCGGCGACCTGTCGGAGCTGGCGCTCGGCTGGTGCACCTATGGCGTCGGCGACCAGATGAGCCATTATGCGGTCAACGCCGGCGTGCCCAAGACGCTGATCCAGTATCTCATCCGCTGGGCGATCCAGACCGACCAGTTCGACGCGCCCACCAACCAAGTGCTCGACGCGATCCTCGCGACCGAGATCTCGCCAGAGCTCGTGCCGGCCGGCGACGATGGCCAATTGCAGAGCACCGAAAGCAAGGTCGGCCCCTACGAGCTGCACGACTTCTTCCTGCACCACATCGTCCGCCAGGGGCTGTCCCCCTCCAAGGTCGCGTTCCTCGCCTGGCACGCGTGGAAGGACAGCGAAGGCGGCGCCTGGCCGATCGACTTCCCGCAGGCCAAGCGCAACGCCTATGACCTGGAGACGATCGCCCGCTGGCTCGAATCCTTCCTGTGGCGCTTCTTCCAGACCAGCCAGTTCAAGCGCTCGGCGATCCCCAACGGCCCGAAGGTGTCCGGCGGCGGCGCGCTCAGCCCCCGCGGCGACTGGCGCGCGCCCTCGGACGGCGTGGCCAAGCCGTGGGTCGAGGAACTGCGCGCGGCGCTGCCGTAAGGCCCCTCCAACTTGTGCTCCCGCGAAGGCGGGAGCCCAGGGTTCCGAACGCCACCGATCGTTGTTCTGCCTGTCCCTGGATCCCTGCCTCCGCAGGGATACGGTGGGCGTTGGGGAAGGGAGGTCCCCCTACCCCCGCCGCGCCTGCGCCTCCGCATTGCGGCCGTTGAGCGCCCAGCGCAGCATCACCCCCACGCCCCGCGCACCGGCGCGGACGAGCGGCCCCTCGGCGGGCCGCTCGCGCAGCTGGAGCATCGCGCGTGCCCAGGCCGGCAGCAGGTCGATCGCCGCCCGCATGGTGAGGTCGCCGAACGGCCGCATCGCCAGGTTCGGCGCCGGCTGCGACAGAAGCGCCTGCAGCACCGTATGCGTGCGCTCGTCGAAGCGCAGCTGCGGCCGCACGTCCATCAGATACGCATCGATCTCGCGCCGACCGGTCGGCACGTCCTCGGCCCCCAACCGCCGCGCAACCTCGGCGTACTCGGCGAAGTACCGGTCCTGCTCGGCCGCCGACAGCGGAGCCCGGTAGCGCAGGTATCCGGACAGGAACATCCGCACTTCCGCGACATGGATCCAGGTCAGCAGTTCGGGATCGTTCGCGTCATAGGGCGTTCCGTCCGGCAGCGTGCCGTGCACCCGGTCGTGGATTGCGCGCACCCGCCCGATCAGCCGCTCCGCCTCGCCGGTCGCGCCATAGGTGGTGCCGGCGATGAACTGCGCCGTCCGCTTCAGCCGTCCCAGCATGTCGCGCTGGAAGTTCGAATGATCCCACACGCCGGCCAGCGCCAGCGGGTGGAGCATCTGCAACATCAGCGCGGCCGTTCCCCCGATCATCATCGAGGTGAAGTCGCCGTGGACGCGCCAGCACACGGAAGCAGGCCCGAACAGCCCGTCGTCCCCCGGCGGGCGGCTGAGGTCGATCGCCCCGTCCCCCGCGCCTGTCAGCGCCCGCACCTGCTTCGCGATCGTCTGGCGTACCGTGTCCATGTCCTTCCCAACGCGCCAGCCGGTGCCGCGTGCCCGTCTAGATAGGGTGTCCCGGGCAGTTCCGCAGCCCGGACCGGTTGCGCCGTCCCGCGGTTTCGCTATCCCCGCTCCATCCCCCGTTTCCAATCGCGAGAACCCCCATGAAGACACGCGCCGCCGTCGCTTTCGAAGCGAAGAAGCCGCTGGAGATCGTCGAGCTCGATCTCGAAGGCCCCAAGCCCGGTGAGGTGCTGGTCGAGATCATGGCCACCGGCATCTGCCACACCGACGCCTACACCCTCGACGGCTTCGACTCCGAGGGCATCTTCCCGTCCGTGCTCGGCCATGAAGGCGCGGGCATCGTGCGCGAGGTCGGCGCCGGCGTCACCAGCGTGAAGCCGGGTGACCACGTCATCCCGCTCTACACGCCCGAATGCCGCCAGTGTAAGTCGTGCCTGTCGGGCAAGACCAACCTGTGCACCGCGATCCGCGCGACCCAGGGCAAGGGGCTGATGCCGGACGGCACCACGCGCTTCTCCTACAAGGGCCAGCCGATCTTTCACTACATGGGCTGCTCGACCTTCTCGAACTTCACCGTGCTGCCGGAGATCGCGGTGGCCAAGATCCGCGAGGACGCGCCCTTCCAGACCAGCTGCTACATCGGCTGCGGCGTGACGACCGGCGTTGGCGCGGTAGTCAACACCGCCAAGGTGCAGGTCGGCGATAACATCGTCGTTTTCGGCCTGGGCGGCATCGGCCTCAACGTGCTCCAGGGCGCCAAGCTCGCGGGTGCCAACAAGATCATCGGTGTCGACATCAACCCGGACCGCGAAGGCTGGGGCCGCCAGTTCGGCATGACCGACTTCATCAACGGTCGCGGAAAGTCGCGCGAGGAAGTGATCGCCGAGATCCTGGCGCTCACCGACGGCGGCGCCGACTATACCTTCGACTGCACCGGCAATACCGAGGTGATGCGCACCGCGCTGGAGGCGTGCCACCGCGGCTGGGGCACCTCGATCATCATCGGCGTGGCCGAAGCCGGCAAGGAAATCAGCACCCGTCCGTTCCAGCTGGTGACCGGCCGCAACTGGCGCGGCACCGCGTTCGGCGGCGCCAAGGGGCGCACCGACGTGCCCAAGATCGTCGACTGGTACATGGACGGCAAGATCGCGATCGACCCGATGATCACCCACGTGCTGACGCTGGAGGAGATCAACAAGGGCTTCGACCTGATGCATGCCGGCGAGAGCATCCGCAGCGTGGTGGTCTACTGATGTTCAGCCACCTCATGGTCGGCGCCGACGACATCGCGACGTCCAAGGCGTTCTACGACGCCGCGCTTGGCGCGCTCGGCATCCCGGCCGGCGTGGTCGATGAATGGGGCCGCTTCGTCTATATGCATGGCGGCGGTCGTTTCCTGGTGACGCGGCCGATCAATGGTGAGCCCGCCAGCCCGGCCAACGGCAGCACGATCGGCTTTGCCGCCGCGTCGCCCGAGGCAGCGGACGCCTGGCACGCGGCCGGCCTCGCGAACGGCGGCACCGCGATCGAGAACCCGCCCGGCATCCGCCACGGGACCGCGGGCCGGACTCTCTACCTCGCCTATCTGCGCGACCCGGCCGGCAACAAGCTCTGCGCGTCGCACCGCATCGCGTGATCGAAAGACGCACCATGGCTCTCGAAACCGTCTCCACCAGCACCTCGCACGGCGGCATCCAGGGCGTGTATCGCCACGCCTCCACCGCGACGGGCACGCCGATGACCTTCTCCGTGTTCGTGCCCGCCCACGACCCTGGCGAGCGGCTGCCGGTGCTCTGGTATCTGTCCGGCCTCACCTGCACCCACGCCAATGTCACCGAAAAGGGCGAGTTCCGCGCTGCCTGCGCCGAGCACCGCGTGATCTTCATCGCGCCGGACACGTCGCCGCGCGGTGAGGGTGTGCCGGATGCGGAGGGTTACGACTTCGGCCAGGGCGCGGGCTTCTACCTCGATGCGACGCAGGCGCCCTGGTCGACGCACTTCCACATGCGCTCCTACATCGAGGACGAACTTCCGGCACTGATTGAGGCCGAGTTCCCGATGGCGGACATGGCGCGCCAGTCGATCACCGGCCATTCGATGGGCGGGCACGGTGCGCTCACCATCGCCCTGCGCAATCCCGACCGCTTCCGCAGCGTCTCCGCCTTTGCGCCGATCGCCTCGGCGATGAATTCCTCCTGGGGTGAAAAGGCGCTGGCCGGCTATCTCGGCACCAACCTCGCGGCATGGCGCGCTCATGATGCGTGCGCGCTGATCGCGGACGGCGCGCGCCTGCCCGAGTTGCTGGTCGACCAGGGCGACGCCGACGATTTCCTCAAGCAGCTCAAGCCCGAGCTGCTGCGCGAGGCGTGCGACGCGGCCGGCATCCCGCTCACCCTGCGCATGCAGCCGGGCTACGACCACAGCTACTATTTCATCTCCACCTTCATGCCCGACCATGTCGCCTGGCACGCGAAGCGCCTGGACGGCTGATCGCCTCTCCCTGACCAGTGCTCCTGCGAAAGCAGGAGCACCAAGACTCACGGCATCGCGCCAAGCCGCTTTACTCGGCGGCCCCGCACCGCAACAATGCGCGCAGCGCCCCTCGTTCCTCGGGCGCCGCACCCAAGGATCTGCCGATGCGCCTGCGCCCTGCCCTGCTTGCTGCCCCGATGTTGTTCGCCGCCCTAACCGCGCAGGTGGCGCCGCCCGCCCCCAAGGACGTCGATACCCGGACCGAGGCGAGCACCGGCGACATTCCCGCCAACTTCACCATGCCGAAGACCGCCTACGACTATGATCGTCGCGAGATCATGGTGCCGATGCGCGACGGGACGAAGCTGCACACGGTCATCATCGTGCCCAAGGGCGCGACCAACGCGCCGATCCTGCTGACGCGCACGCCCTACAACGCCTCCGGCCGCGCCTCGCGCACCGACAGCCCCAACATGCTGTCCGCGCTGCCGCAGGGCGACGAGGTGTTCGTGAACGACGGCTACATCCGCGTCTTCCAGGACATCCGCGGCAAGTTCGGCTCCGAGGGCGACTATGTCGTCACGCGGCCCGTGATCGGTCCGCTCAACCGCACCAAGGTCGATCACGTCACCGACGCCTATGACACTATCGACTGGCTGGTGAACAAGGCGAACCTTCCCGAATCCAATGGCCGCGTCGGCATGCTCGGCTCGTCCTATGAGGGCTTCACGGTGGTGATGGCGCTGCTCGGGCCGCACCCGGCGCTCAAGGTAGCAGCACCGCAGAGCCCGATGATCGACGGCTGGATGGGCGACGACTGGTTCCACTATGGCGCCTTCCGCCAAGCGAACATCGGCTGGATCGGCTCGCAGAGCGGCTTCAAGGGCGCGGGCAAGCAGCCGCCCTCGACCGGCCTCGACGACTACGAGACCTTCCGCCGCATCGGCTCGGCCGGGGCATGGGCCAAGCAGTCCGGCTTCGACCAGCTGCCCTTCTGGCGCCGCATGTCGGAGCATCCCGCCTATGACGCGGAATGGCAGGGCCAGGCGCTCGACAAGATGGTCGCGGCCAACCCCTCCAACGTGCCGACGCTCTGGATCCAGGGCCTGTGGGACCAGGAGGACATGTACGGCGCGATCATGAGCTGGGAGGCGCTCAAGGCCGTGGGCAAGGCCGGCAACAACCACCTCGTCATGGGGCCGTGGCGGCACAGCCAGGTCAATTACGACGGCTCCTCGCTCGGCCCGCTCAAGTGGGACGGCGACACCGCGCTCCAGTTCCGCCGCGACGTGCTGCTGCCCTTCTTCAACCGCTATCTGCGCGACAACGCGCCTGCGTACGAAGCGCCGCCGGTGCTGATCTACAACACCGGTGCGAACCACTGGGACCGGCTCGCCACCTGGCCGCTCGCCTGTGAAAAGGACTGCGCACGTCCGCTGACGCCGCTGTACCTCCAGGGCAATTACAGCCTGTCGTTCGGCAAGCCCGCGGGCGGCGCCGACAGCTATGTCTCCGATCCCGCCAAGCCCGTGCCCTATCTCGCCCGGCCGGTATCGTTCGCAGACTCCGCGCGCTGGAAGGAGTGGCTGGTGAGCGACCAGCGTTCGGTCGACGGCCGCCCGGACGTGCTGACCTATCAGACCGAGGTGCTGACCGCGCCGACGCGCGTCTCCGGCGCGCCGATCGCGGACCTGTTCGCCCGCACCACCGGCACGGACGGCGACTTCGTGGTCAAGCTGATCGACGTCTATCCGGACGAGGTCGCCTCCGATCCGAAGATGGGCGGCTATCAGCTGCCGATCGCGCTCGATATCTTCCGCGGCCGCTATCGCGACAGCTTCGAGAAGCCGACGCCGATCCCGGCCAACAAGGTCCAGCGCTACCGCTTCCGCCTGCCGACCGTGAACCATGTGTTCCAGCCGGGCCACCGCATCATGGTGCAGATCCAGTCGACGCTGTTCCCGCTCTACGACCGCAACCCGCAGAAGTATGTGCCCAACATCTTCTTCGCCAAGCCGGCGGACTATCAGAGGGCGACGGTGACGATCGAGCATACTACCGGCTCGCCCACCGCCGTGTGGCTACCGGTAGTGCCGGTCGACCAGCCGCAGGTACAGGCGGCCCGCTGATCGGCCGGGGCGGCGCCGCGGTGCCGCCCCACCCGTTCCTTACGTTTTATGTCTGCCGGATCGAAGCGCCCGCGCGGGCGTTGCGGTCGTGCACAAGTATAAGGTCGGGGGCGCGCCGCATGCGGCGCTGTGAAAAGGGTGGCATGCGCGCACGGCGGAGCGAGATCTTTGGCGCGACGGCAACAACGCTGCTGATCGCCGGCTGCAACCGCCACCAGTCCGCCCTGGCGCCGTTCGGGGCCGAAGCCGAGCAGGTCCGCCACCTCACGCTGGTGCTGGTGATCGGGGCGGTCGTCATCCTGGTAGCCCTCGCCGGCCTCTGGCTGGCCGCGGTGCGCGCACCTGAAGGGCACCTCAGCCACAAGGGCGGCATGCGCCTGGTGCTGGTGCTCGGCGCGCTGGTGCCGACACTCGTCCTGTTCGCCCTGCTGCTCTACGCGCTGCCGATGATGCGCCCGCGGCCGGTTGCCCCTGCCGACCTGCGCATCACCGTCACCGGGGAGCAGTTCTGGTGGCGGGTCGCCTACCAGCCTTCAGGAACTCCGCCGGTGACCGCCGCCAACGAGGTGCGCATCCCGGTCGGCCGAACCGTCGCCTTCCAGCTGAAGGCGTCCGACGTGATCCACAGCTTCTGGATTCCGGGCCTCGCCGGCAAGATGGACATGATCCCCGGCCGCACCAATGAGCTGGTGGTGCGCGCCGATGCGCCGGGCCGCTACCGCGGCGCCTGTACCGAATTCTGCGGTCTCTCCCACGCCCGCATGGCGTTCGACGTCGTCGCGATGGAGCCGGCGGAGTTCGATCGCTGGCTCGCCCTCCAGCGCAGGCCCGCCACCCCTCCTGCGGACACACGCGGCCAGGCGCTGTTCGCCGACAATGGCTGCGCAGGCTGCCACGCCATCCGCGGCACCGGCGCGCTCGGCATGATCGGCCCTGATCTCACCCACTTCGGCAGCCGCCTGCGCGTCGCGGCCGGCACGCTGCCGATGGAGACCGAGGCGATCGCCCGCTTCATCCGCAAGCCCGACGAGGCAAAACCCGGCGCGCGCATGCCCGCCTTTCCCCACCTGCCGCCCGACGACGCCCGGCAGATCGCCACCTATCTGCAGGGCCTGCAATGACCGCCGACGCACAGAACGATCCCGCGGTCCGCCGCGCGCAGGAGGAACGGCTGCGCGCCGTCTGGGAAGCGCCCAAGGGCTGGTTCTTCCGCTGGACCGATTGCAACAACAACCGCGTCGGCAACTGGTACGTGCTCACCGCCTTCGCCTTCATGCTGTTCGCGGGCGTGCTGGCGCTCATCATGCGCACCCAGCTGGCGGCGCCCGACAACGACCTGGTCTCGGCCTCGACCTTCAACCAGCTGTTCACGCTGCACGGGTCGATGATGATGTTCCTGTTCGCCGTGCCGATGTTCGAGGCGGTGTCGATCATCCTGCTGCCCAGCCTGCTCGGCGCGCGGGACCTGCCGTTCCCGCGGCTTTCGGCGTTCGGCTATTGGAGCTTTCTGATCGGCGGGGTCTTCGTCAGCGGGTCGATCTTCTTCAACGCGGCGCCCGACGGCGGCTGGTTCATGTACCCGCCGCTCACCACCCGCAAGGACCTGTCCGGCCTCGGCGCGGACATCTGGATGCTGGGCCTCTCGTTCATCGAGGTGTCGTCGGTCGCCGCCGCCGTCGAGCTGATCGTCGGCGTCCTGAAATGCCGCCCGCCCGGCATGCGCCTCAACCTCATGCCGCTCTACGCCTGGTACATCCTGGTCGTGGCGGTGATGATCCTGTTCGCCTTCCCGCCGCTGATCGCCGGCGACGTGCTGTTCGAAATGGAGCGGCTGCTCGATTGGCCGTTCTTCGATGCGGCCCGCGGCGGCGATCCGCTGCTCTGGCAGCACCTGTTCTGGATCTTCGGCCATCCGGAGGTCTACATCATCTTCCTGCCCTCGATCGCGCTGTTCGCGATGCTGGTGCCCACCTTCGCGCGCCGCCATCTGCTGGGCTATCCGTGGATCGTTCTGGCGGCGGTGGGCACCGCGTTCCTGAGCTTCGGCCTGTGGGTGCACCACATGTTCGCGACCGGGCTGCCCAAGATCAGCCTCGCCTTCTTCTCCGCCGCCTCGCAGGCCGTGGTGATCCCGACCGGCGTCCAGATCTTCTGCTTCCTGGCGACGCTGTGGGCCGGTCGCGTCGTGTGGTCGACGCCGCTCCTCTACGCCACCGGCAGCCTCGCCATCTTCGTGATCGGCGGCCTGACGGGCGTGATGGTCGCCGTGGTGCCGTTCGACTGGCAGGCGCACGACACCTATTTCGTCGTCGCGCATCTCCATTACGTGCTGATCGGCGGCACGCTGCTGCCGCTGTTCGCCGGCCTCTACTATTACTGGCCGCTGGTGACTGGAAAGAAGCTGTCGGACCGGCTCGGGCGCACCGCCTTCTGGATCATGTTCGTCGGCGCCAACCTTACCTTCTTCCCGATGCACTTTTCCGGCCTGATGGGCATGCCGCGCCGCGTGTTCACCTATCCGGCCGAGCTCGGCATCGGCGGCCTCAACCTCGCCTCGACAGCCGGCGCCTATCTGTTCGCCGCAGGCGTGGCCTTGGTGGTGATCGACCTTGCCCTCTCCCCCACCCGGCCCAAGGCACGGCGCAATCCCTGGGATGCGGGCACACTCGAGTGGCTGACGCTGCCTGAAAGCGAGAACTGGGGCGTGCGTTCGATCCCGCTGATCGAAAGCCGCTACCCCATCTGGGACCAGCCAGGCTTCGTGCGAAACGTGGACGAAGGCCGCTACTTCCTGCCCGATGCGGAAGAAGGACGCCGCGAGACGATCGTCACCACCGTCCTCGACGCGCGCCCGCTCCAGGTCGTTCGCCTCGGCACGCCCAGCGTGAAGCCGATGCTGACCGCCGTGGCGCTCGGCGGCGTGTTCATCCTCACCACCTACCACCTCTACTGGCTGGCGCTCCTCTCCGGCCTCGCGACCCTGGCGCTGGTGCTCGCCTGGCTGTGGACCGGCACCGCGGAGATTCCCGAAAAGCCGTGCAAGCCCATCGGCCACGGTCTCGAGCTGCCGCTCTACATCTCCGGGCCCTCCTCCTCCGGCTGGTGGGCCATGTTCATCACCATGATGGCCGATGCCACCGCCTTTTCGGGGCTGGTGTTCGGCTATTACTTCTACTGGACCGTGCATCCGGCGTTTCCGCCGTCCGGCCCCGGCCTCGACGGACCCGGCATCGCCTGGCCGATGGTTGCACTGGGGCTGACGCTCGCCAGCTGGGCTGCGACCGTCGCCGCGCGCGAGGTTCATGTTCGCGGCCGGGTGGCGCTCGCCCGGCTGTTGCTGATCGCCGCACCGCTCGCCTCGCTCGGCGGTCTGGCCGCAGGGCTCGCCGGTCCTTGGGCTACCGGTCTCGATCCCACGCTCCACGTCTACCCGGCGATCGTCTGGACGCTGGCCATCTGGACCACGGCCCATAATGGCATCGGCGCGATCATGCAGGTCTACACGCTGGCGCGCAGCCTGGCGGGCAGGATGACGCCGACCCATGATGCGGACCTGCGCAACATCACCGTCTTCCAGCATTTCCTCGCGCTCACCGCGATCGTCACCTATTTGACGATCGGCTGGTTCCCGGAGGTCGCATGAAGCGGGGTTTACGCGATCGCGTCCGGGCGCTGCGGGTCACGCTGTGGACGCTGATCATCCCGCCGACCTTGTGGGCGGCGCACTTCCTCTTCTCCTATCTCTGGGCAGCGGTGCGCTGCGCCAAGCTCGGCAGCTTCGCCGAGTCACCGACCGCCTTTGCGATCGGCACCATCCTCGCGCTGGTGCTGATCGCGCTGGCCGGCATCCTCGCCCACATCCAGTCCCGCATCCCCGGAGACCCGCCGCCGCATGAATCGGGGACCGACGTCGATCGCGTCCGCTTCCTCGCCAAGGCGACCCTGCTGCTGTCCGGCCTGAGCTTTGCCGGCGTGGTGTTCACCGCCATGCCCGTGCTCTTCCTCCAGGATTGCCGGTGAAGCGCGGCAGCCTCCTCGCCGGTGTCGCGCTGCTGGCGCTCGGCTGGCTGGTGTCGGCGCTCGGGCTCGGCATGGTCGGGCACATGGCCGGGCACATGATCGCCGTCGCGATCGCCGCGCCCCTGCTCGCCTGGGGCATGGTCGGCACCCGCTATGATCTCGCCCTCCGCGCGCCGCGGCTGGTCCATCCGCTCGCCATGTCGCTGGTCGAACTGGCCGTCGTCTGGGGCTGGCATCTGCCGGCAATGCGGGCGCTCGCCGACGCGCAGCTGGCCTGGCTGGCGATCGAGCAGCTGAGCTTCCTCGCCGCCGGCATCCTGCTCTGGGCCGCGGTGCTCGGCGCCGGGGGCGATCGGCGCGTCGGCGGCATCGGGGCGCTGCTGCTCACCTCGATGCACATGACGCTGCTGGGCGCGCTGATCGGCCTGGCGCCCCGTCCGCTCTACCCGATGATGGCGATGCATGGCGGCTTTGCCGGTCTCGGCCCGGTCGAGGACCAGCAGCTCGGCGGCGTCGTGATGCTGGTGATCGGCGGCGCCAGCTATCTGCTGGGCGCGCTGGCCATGCTCGGCGGATTGATCCGGCAGGAGGCACGGGCATGACCCTTCGCATCACCTGGCGTCGTGCGCTCGCGGCGCTCGTCGCCCTGGCGGCGGCGGGCCTGCTCTTCGCCTGGTCCGGCGCGTTCAACGTCGCCGCCTCCAGCGGCCATTGGGCGATCACCGACTGGTTCCTGCACTGGACCATGCGCAATTCGGTGCGCACCCACGCAGCGTTCGCCGCTGAAAAGGAGCCTCGGGACGACCTCGGCCTCGTCAGCGCCGCGGGCCACTTCAAGAACAGCTGCGCCGTTTGCCACGGCGCACCCGGCGTGCCGCCGTCGCCGGTGATGCGGGCAGCCACCCCCCATGCGCCGGACCTCTCGATCAACGCGCGCGAATGGGACGACCACCAGCTGTTCTGGATCATCCAGCATGGCGTGAAGTTCACGGGCATGCCCGCCTGGGCCGCCAAGGAGCGCCCGGACGAGATCCGCCGCATGGTGGCCTTCGTCCGCCGCCTGCCGCGGATGACGCCGGCACAATACCGGTCGCTGACGGACGAAACGCCCGCCGCGCCGCTGGCCGGCGTCTCCGATGCGACGCTGCGGACCTGCACCGGCTGCCACGGCGCCGACGGGCGCGGGCGCGGTGCCGACGACGTTCCGGTCCTGGGTGGGCAGCAGCCCGCGTATCTGCTCGCGGCGCTGCGCGGCTATGCAAGCGGGGATCGCCAGAGCGCGGTGATGCGGCAAGTCGCGGTCATGCTCTCGGATGCCGAGATGCAGGCCCTGGCGCGCCACTTCGCCGCCATGCCGGGCTTGCGTCCCCTCTCCGCTGGCCAGGGCACCGCCCCACGCCTGGTCTACCAGGGACTCCCTGAAAAGGAGCTTCCGGCCTGTCGCTCCTGCCACAAGCCGGGCGGACGCGCGCCGGCGATCGAGGGCCAGAAGGCGGGATATATCGCCGACCGCCTGCGCCACTGGCAGGGAGAGGAAGTCGAGGTCGACGCCCGTCAGTCGCAGGCGACGATGCCGGTGATCGCGCGCCGCATTCCCAAGGAGATGATCGAGCCGCTCGCCGCCTATCTGGAACAGGGCGCGGCGCGGCAGACGGACTGACGCCCAGGCCTCCACAGTGCTCCTGCGAAAGCAGGAGCCCAGGGTTCCGCACGCCGACGCTTGTTGTTCTACTTGGCCCTGGATTCCTGCCTGCGCAGGAATACGGATTCAGAAAAACAGACGGCGCGGCCCACCGGCCGCGCCGCCCAGCCGTTACGCCGCCTCGGCGAGATCCGCCGGGTTCAGGCGGATGAGGTAGTCGAACGCGGACAGCGCCGCCTTCGAACCCTCGCCCATCGCGATCACGATCTGCTTGTAGGGCACCGTGGTCGCATCGCCCGCCGCGAAGATGCCGGCCTGCGTGGTTTCGCCGCGATGGTCGATCTCGATCTCGCCGCGCGGGGTCAGCCCCACCGCACCCTTCAGCCACTCGGTGTTCGGCACCAGACCGATTTGCACGAAGATGCCTTCCAGCGCGATCTCGTGGGTCGTGCCGTGGTTGCGGTCCTTGTACGTCAGGCCGACGACCTTCTCGCCGTCACCCTTCACTTCGGTCGTGAGCGCGGAGGTGATGATCTGGACGTTCGGCAGGCTGGCGAGCTTGCGCTGCAGCACCGCGTCGGCGCGAAGGTCCGAGTCATATTCGATCAGGGTCACGTGCGCGACGATGCCGGCGAGGTCGATCGCCGCCTCGACGCCGGAGTTGCCGCCGCCGATCACCGCCACGCGCTTGCCCTTGAACAGCGGGCCGTCGCAGTGCGGGCAATAGGCCACGCCCTTGTTCTTGTACGCGTCCTCGCCCGGCACGTTCATCTGGCGCCAGCGAGCGCCGGTCGAAAGGATCACGGTACGCGCCTTCAGCGACGCGCCATTCTCCAGCCGCACCTCGTGCAGGCCGCCCGCCTGGGCTGCCGGGATCAGCTTGTCGGCACGCTGCAGGTTCATGACGTCGACGTCATATTCCTTGACGTGCTGCTCCAGGTGCGCGGCGAGCTTCGGCCCCTCGGTATGCGGCACCGAGATGAAGTTCTCGATCGCCATGGTGTCGAGCACCTGCCCGCCGAAGCGCTCGGCCAGCAAGCCGGTGCGGATGCCCTTGCGCGCGGCGTAGATAGCCGCCGCCCCACCGGCCGGGCCGCCGCCCACCACCAGCACGTCGAACGCATCCTTGGCCTTCAGCTTCTCGGCCGCACGCGCGGAGGCGCCGCTGTCGATCTTGGCGACGATCTGCTCCAGCTCCATGCGGCCCTGGCCGAACACTTCGCCGTTCAGATAGACGGTCGGCACCGCCATCACCTTGCGCGCCTCGACCTCTTCCTTGAACAGCGAACCGTCGATCGAGACGTTGCTGATGCGCGGGTTCAGCACGCTCATCAGGTTCAGCGCCTGCACCACGTCCGGGCAGTTCTGGCACGACAGCGAGAAATAGGTTTCGAAGGCGAAGTCGCCATCGAGGTTCTGGACCTGCTCGATCAGCTCCTGCGAAGCCTTGGACGGGTGGCCGCCGACCTGCAGCAGCGCCAGCACCAGCGAGGTGAACTCATGGCCCATCGGAATGCCGGCGAAGCGGACGCCGATGTCGGTGCCGGTGCGGCGGATCTGGAAGCTGGGCTTGCGCGCATCGTCACCGTCGACGACGGCGATCTTGTCGGAAAGGGCAGCGATTTCGTTCAGCAGCTCACCCAGCTCGCGCGACTTTGCGTCGGTCCCGAGCGAAGCGACGAGCTCGATCGGCTCGCGAATGTTGACCAGATAGGCCTTGAGCTGCTGCGTCAGATTGGCGTCGAGCATGGGGAAACTCCGGAAACTTGATACAAAACGGCCCGGGGCGAACGGATTCACCCCGGGCCGCCTGGTTACCCAAGGGGGCTGGGTAATTTAGATCTTGCCGACCAGGTCCAGCGACGGGGCGAGCGTGGTTTCACCCTCTTCCCACTTTGCCGGGCAGACTTCGCCCGGGTGCGCTGCGACATACTGCGCGGCCTTGATCTTGCGCAGAAGCTCGACGGCGTTGCGGCCGACACCTTCCGAGGTGATCTCGACGAACTGGATCACACCCTCCGGATCGACCACGAAGGTCGCACGGTCGGCGAGGCCGGCACCGTCGCGCATCACGCCGAAGTTGTTGGTGATCACGCCGGCCGGGTCACCCAGCATGGTGAAGTCGATCTTGCCGATCGCCGGCGAGGTGTCGTGCCATGCCTTGTGGCTGAAGTGCGTGTCCGTCGAGACGCTGTAGATCTCGACGCCCAGCTTCTGGAACTCGGCGTAGTTGTCGGCCAGGTCTTCCAGCTCGGTCGGGCAGACAAAGGTGAAGTCGGCCGGATAGAAGAAGAACACCGCCCACTTGCCCGCTACGTCGCGGTCGCTGACCTCCAGGAACTTGCCCTGCTTGTAGGCCTGCGTCGTGAACGGCTTCAGCGAGCTACCAATGATTCCCATTCCAAAAACTCCATGCTGCGGATGCGAATGAAATAGGGAGCCGCGGCGCGCGAGGGAAGTGATGAAATCCTATGGAGTTGATCGATTTCGTCGATGACGCATGATCGGGTTACAGGGGGTGCTCCCGCCCCTCACGCTCACTGGTCTGCGTGATCCGCAACGCCGGCACCAGCCATGCCATGGCTCTGCCGCGCCTCACGCTGTGCGCGGTGCAGATAGTCCGGCGCGAACAGCGAGGCTTCCTGCAGCGCGGCGAAGTTGGGAATGCGCAACACGCGGCCCGAGAGGCTGATCAGCCCCGATGCACGCAACTGCTGAAGCGTCCGGTTGATGTGGACCGAGGTCAATCCGGTCGCATCGGCGAGATCGGTCTGCGTGAGCGGCAGGTCATAGCATTCGCCGTTCGAAAGGCCGACGTCGCGCAGCCGCAGCGCCAGCTCGCACAACAGGCTGCCCAGGCGTTCCATGGCATTGCGCTGGCCCAAGTTGGTGGTCCATTCGCGCTGCACCGAAAGATGGACCAGCATCTGCCACCACAGGGCCTTGCCGATGCGGGGATGGTCCCGCGTCAGACGCTGGATGGCCTCGCCCGGAATTTCCATATAGCGGACATCGGTCAGCGCGCCGATGGAGTGATCCATCCGCCTGAGCACCAGGTTGTTGAGATCGCAGCTGTCGCCCGGAAGCAGGAAGCCCACGATCTGTCGGCGCCCGTCCTCCAGCGTCTTGAACTGGCACGCCCAGCCGGAGACGATCAGGAACACCGCCCGCGGCACTGCCCCCTCGGCGATGATGTCCCGCCGAGCGTGTGCCAGTCGGATCGGCAGCGCGAGCATCTGCTGGAGTGCCGCTTCGTCTTCGGGCGTCAGGCGTGCATAGTTGCCGAGGCGGCGGATCAACATCATTCCACCGCTTTGATGTCCGTCGTGCACCCATGCTCCCCTTGCTACGGGGAAGCGGCTTACCGGCGGTCCGTGAAGCGGTAACTCATCTATGTTATTCGTCCTGGCGGAGTTGCGGAACCGCACGACTCCACTGCCGCGCCCGCCGACCTGCGCCCCGGCTTGCGGGTGCTTCAGCAAGGCCTGCGGGGTTATCGGACCCGATCTCCCAGAAGCCAGGCGAAGGCGTGGCGGAGGTGCCGGGCGCCATGCCCCGCGAACACCGCCCCATGGGCAACGACCACCCGCTCCGGATCGAGGTCGATGAGCCCGCGGATCTTTGTCGCCGCCTCGTCGCCGTTCCAGCGGATCAGCACGCGCAGATAGCGTGCGGTGGTCCCGTCGGTCGCACCCGCTGCCGCCATCGCCGCGCGGGTGAAGGGCGGCAGCTTCTCCGGCTGGAGGTTCTCGACGAGGTCCACGAGCAACAGCGTGCGGCTGGCCTTGTGGAAGAAATAGGCCTCGCGAAAGCCCGCTGCGCCGGGAACGATCCCCTGCTCCAGTTCGGAGGACCACGGCTCCTCCGCCGCGTCCTGCAGGTCGCGGTCGATCCGCACACCCGAATTGCGCACCTGGCGCCGGTCGCGAAGTCCCGGAACGCCCCAGGTGGTCGCGTCCGGATAGGCTTCCTGCCAGGCTTTGAGGAACGTCCAGTGCGCGATATTCGGCGCCACCAGGTGCCGGATCGGCCCGATCGCCTCCAGCGCCTTGGCGAGTGCCGGCGTGTAGCGGATCGGGGAGTGAAGCCAAAGGTCACCGTTCCCCAGCCGCACCACCGTCATGCGCACCGGCAGGGTGATGCCCATGGGTGCGATCGGCGCGCCATCGACGATCCAGACATCGTCGGCGAGCGGCTTGGGCGTGTCGAGCGGCGGATAGGCGACTTCGCGATCCCCATGCTCGTGCGCCGAGAGGCGGCTATAGGCGAGCCCGACGGCAGCAGCGCCCAAAGCGAGGCCCGCCCCGATCTTCCAGGCATGGGTAGTGCGTTCAGCGTTCATCTGCCTGTCTCCCGGCTCGTCGCCGGTTCAGCGCGACGGCGCCCGGGAAGTTCCGCCGCCGGCTGCAATGCAGCCGGCGGACGGTTCAGGCGGCGGCCGCCTCTTCCCCGACCCCTTCGATCAGCACCAGCACGTCGTCGATCAGCTTCGCCATGGCGAGCCGCGCCCGGTCCGCATCCCCCGCGACGATCGCTTCATAGACGGCGGCATGGTCCGCGATGCTGGCGGAACGGCCCGCGATCCGGTTGGTGAAGCGGATCGACGTCCGCAGCGCCGTCGCCACCACGTCCCGGAACTGGATGTAGAAGGGATTTTCGGAAGCCCGCAGCACCGCCACGTGAAAGGCGATGTCGGCGTCCAGCGTCTCGTCACGTCCCTGTTCGGCAGCGCGCATCCGGTCGAGCCCGGCGAGGATCGCGGCATGCTGTTCCGGCCCCGCACGCCGGGCCGCAAGCGCTGCCGCCGCCGGCTCGACCGCGACGCGCAGTTCGTTGAAGTGGCGCAGGAGGTTGATCGAGAGCTTGCGCTCCAGCAGCCAGCGCAGCACGTCCGTGTCGAACAGGTTCCAGGATTCCTGCGGCAGCACGAACGTGCCCTGCTTGGGGCGGGCGCCCAGCAGCCCCTTGGCCGCCAGCATCTTCACCGCCTCACGCGTCACCGAGCGGCTGACGCCATGCTCCCTGACGATATCCGCTTCGTTCGGAAACGGCCGGTCGTTGTAGTAGCCGACGACGATCGCCCGTCCCAGCACCTCCTGAAGACCATAGGTAAGATTACGCCCTAACTCCTGCTGCACGTCGGCACACCCCTCCGGTGTTGCAGGCGTTTTCCGCCTGCTTGCTTGTTGCGTACGCCTGCCCCTCGAACCCTTCAAGCCAATTATCGTACAATTGGCTTGCAGTGCCTCCCTCAGGCGCTACACATGCGGGGATGCCATTCGGAGAAGGTGGCCGCAAGATGAGGAGAGAGCGATGCGCCAGGCGTGGATGTTGCTTGCGGCGGTGGCCGTGGCAGGCTTGACGGCCCATACAGCCCAGGCGGGCGAGGCAAAGCGCTCGACCTTCGGCCGCACCAGCGACGGAAAGCCGGTCCCGGCGGTCACGCTCACCAACAGCCATGGCGTCTCGGCGACGGTGATCGCCTGGGGCGCCAGCCTTCAGTCGCTCAAGATGCCCGACCGCGACGGCCGCATCGAGGACGTCACGCTCGGCTATCCGGACATGGCCGGCTATCTCAAGCAGCCCGAGTTCTTCGGCGCCACGGTCGGCCGCGTCGCCAACCGCATCGCGCAGGGCCGCTTCACCCTCGATGGAAAGACCTATCAGACGCCGGTCAACGACGGCCCGAATGCACTGCACGGCGGCACGCGCGGGTTCGACAAGGTCGTGTGGGACGTGGTCTCGGTGAAGTCGGGCACGACGCCTTCGGTCACGCTGCGCTACGTCAGCCGCGACGGCGACCAGGGCTATCCCGGGACGCTCACCGTCGACGCGACCTATTCGCTCGACGAGAACAACGCCCTCACCATCGACTATCGCGCCACCACCGATCGGCCGACCGTCGTGAACCTTTCCAACCACGCCTATTGGAACCTCTCGGGCGAGGGTTCGAGCGCGGGCGCGATGAACCACATCCTGGAGATCCCTGCCCAGCGCTTCACGCCGGTGGACGAGACGCTGATCCCCACCGGCGAGCTGCGTCCGGTCGCAGGCACCGTGTTCGACTTCCGCACGCCGCACCAGATCGGCGAGCGGGTGCGCGACGCCCGCGACATCCAGATGGTCTACGGCCGCGGCTACGATCATAATTGGGTGATCGGCGACCGCGTCACCCAGGACCAGCACCTGATGGCGCGCGTCCACGATCCGCTGTCGGGCCGCGGGTTCGAGCTCTGGTCCAACCAGCCGGGCCTGCAATTTTATTCCGGCAACTTCATCAACGGCACCGTCACCGGCAAGGCGCAGCGCATCTACCGCGGCGGCGACGCGCTCGTGCTGGAGCCGCAGCTGTTCCCGGACACGGTGAACCAGCCCGCTTTCGGGTCTGCGCGGCTCGATCCGGGCCAGATCTATCGCAACACCATGACCTATCGCTTCTCCACGGGGCAGACCACATCGCCCCAGCAGCGCTAATCCCAGGAGCCCCGAACATGACTCGTTTCCTGCTGCTCGCCGGCGCCGCCTTTGCCACGATCACCACCTCGCTTCCGGCCGACGCACGCGACCTGTGGACCCCGACCCAGGCCAAGAGCTGGTACGGCAAGCAGCCGTGGATGGTGGGCGCCAACTACACCAACCGCGGCGCGATCAACCAGTTCGAGATGTGGCAGCCGGAGACCTTCAACCCGCAGCAGATCGACCAGGAACTCGGCTGGGCCCAGGACATGGGCATGAACGTCATGCGCGTCTACCTCCACAACATGCTGTGGGAGAATGACGCGGCGGGCCTCAAGCAGCGGATGGACCAGTTCCTCCAGATCGCCGACAGGCACAAGATTCGCGTCCTGTTCGTGCTGTTCGACAGCTGCTGGGATCCGAACCCGGTGGCAGGGCCGCAGCGCCCGCCGATCCCCGGCGTCCACAACTCCGGCTGGATGCAGGCGCCGGGCGCCGCGCGGCTCGCGGACGCCAGCCAGTACGACAAGCTTGAAGGCTATGTGAAGGACGTCGTCGGCACCTTCGCCAACGACAAGCGCGTGCTCGGCTGGGACGTGTGGAACGAACCCAACAACGAAGGCGGCGGCGGCGGCTCCTACAAGCCTACCCCGAACAAGACCGCGCTGGTCGCGGGGCTGCTGGGCCGCGTGTTCGACTGGGCGCGCAGCGTCGACCCCACCCAGCCGCTCACCAGCGGCGTCTGGATCGGCGAGCATTGGGACAAGGCCGAGACGCTGGACGCGGTGGAGCGCATCCAGCTCAGCCAGTCCGACATCAACAGCTTTCACGACTATAACTGGCCCGAACAGTTCGAGACCCGCGCCAAGCAGGTGTTGAGCTACGGCCGCCCCGTCTTCTGCACCGAATATATGGCGCGCGGGAACGGATCGACGTTCGACGGGTCGCTGCCGCTCGGCAAGAAGTACGACATCGCGATGTTCAACTGGGGCTTCGTCGACGGAAAGACGCAGACCCGCATGCCGTGGGACAGCTGGAAGAAGCCCTACACCTATGAGGAGCCGACCGTCTGGTTCCACGAGGTGCTGCGCGCGGACGGCACCCCCTATCGCAAGGCGGAGGTCGACCTGATCAAGCGCCTCACCACCGAAGCGAACGGCACCCGCCGCCGCTGACCCTCGAAGGGCCGGGTCCGCACAAGCGGCCCGGCCCTTTCGGTATTTGGCTCCGGCCTCGCGTCCATTCCTGCACCGCATCGGGACTCCCCGCCCGATCGGCCGCACAACATGGTTTACACCAGCTTCGTCTTGTTTGACCCTCTCGCCAATGTCCGTCGTGTGGGAGAGCCCGATGCGCCGACTGCCGTCCCTCGCCGCTGCCCTTTCGCTGCTCGCGCTCGCAGGCTGTGAGCGAGCCGATCCCGGCGCCGACAACATCGCTGCGCTGGACGCGGAACTGACTGGGGACGACCAGGCGGCAGCCGCACTCGGCAACCGCATCCTGGTGGATCCCAAGCGCCTCGCCGGCACCAACCAGGGAAGCGCGACGGCGGGGGCCGGGCCCCGCCCCGGTACGTCGGCGAACCCCGCCACGGAGCGGTTGCTGGCAGCGCCTCCAGCCAAGCGTGCCGGCTCCTGCCCCGAGTGCGACGCCGCGCGCCGCGCCGTCACCCTCGCTGCATCGTCCCGGCGCGAGGGGACGGCGCCGGTCGAGTGCACGCGCAGCCTGACCTACGCGACCGACTGGGCAAAGCGGCTGCCGCCCGACCTGCCGCTCCACCCGCAAGCGACGCTCACCGAGGCAGCGGGCAGCCAGGTGTCCGGCTGCCAGTTCCGCGTGGTCAGCTTCACGGTCGAGGCGCCGCTCGGGCAGCTCGTCGACTGGTACTACACCCGCGCGACCCGCGCCGGCTATGCGAGTGGCCACCAGCTTGACGGCAACGAGCATGTGCTCGCCGGCAGCCGCGGGCGCGACGGCGGCGTCTATGTGCTGTTCCTCGCCCCCGATGGCCCCCGCACCAACATCGACATGGTGCTGAACAAGGGCGTTTGAGGCGTTCCCGGTACCACGCGCCTGTTCAGCCGCGCGCCGATGCGCTAGGCGCAGCCGATCATGGGCAATCTTTTACTCGTCATGCTCGGCGGCGCAGTCGGCGCCGGGCTGCGCCATCTGTTCGGGCGCGCCGCGCTCGTCCTCTTCGGCCCCGGCTGGCCGTGGGGGACGCTCGGCGTCAACCTGATCGGCGGCTTCGCCATGGGCCTGCTGGTCGCGGTGCTCGCGCGTGGCGCCTTGGGCGGTGAAACCGCGCGCCTGCTGCTCGGCGTCGGCGTGCTCGGCGGCTTCACCACCTTTTCGGCCTTTTCGCTCGATGCGGCGCTGATGATCGAGCGCGGTGAACTCGCCTCGGCGCTCGCCTATGTCGCCGCCTCGGTCGCCGGCGCGATCCTCGCGCTGTTCGCCGGCCTCTCGCTTGGAAGGATCGCCGCATGAGCGACACGCCCAACGCCGTCCGCCAGTTCACCGTCGGTGCCGACGACGACGGCGTCCGCCTCGATCGCTGGTTCAAGCGGCACCTGCCCGACGTCAGCTTCAACACCGTGTCGCGCTGGGCGCGGACCGGCCAGCTGCGCGTCGACGGCGCCCGCGCGACGCCCGGCGACCGGGTGACCGAGGGCCAGCAGATCCGCGTCCCCCCGCCCGAGCCGGAAAAGGCTCCGCGTCCAAAGGCCCAGCGCCCGCCGCTCGCGCCGGAGCAGGTCGAACTCGCCCAGTCGATGGTCATCCACCGCGACGCGCAGGCGATCGTGCTCAACAAGCCGCCCGGTCTCGCGACGCAGGGCGGCACCAAGACGCACGACCATGTCGACGGCCTGCTTGACGCGCTCCAGTTCGACGCGGAAGGCCGGCCCAAGCTCGTCCACCGGCTCGACAAGGACACATCGGGGGCGCTGCTGCTCGCCCGCACGTCGCGTGCCGCCGCCTTCTTCTCCAAGCATTTCTCCGGCCGCTCGGCGCGCAAGACCTATTGGGCGCTGGTGATCGGCGTGCCCGACATCGACGACGGCATGATCGACCTGCCGCTCGCCAAGCAGCCCGGCAGCGGCGGCGAGAAGATGCACGTGGACGAGGAAGAGGGCCAGCCCTCCCGCTCGCGCTACCGCGTGATCGAGCGCGTGGGCAACCGCGCCGCCTGGGTGGAGCTTCAGCCCTATACCGGCCGCACCCACCAGCTGCGCGTGCACATGGCGGCGATCGGCCATCCGATCGTCGGCGACGGCAAGTACGGTGGCGCGGCCGCGTTCCTGACCGGGGGCGTCAGCCGCAAGATGCACCTCCACGCCCGCCGCATCCGCATCGATCATCCCGATGGCGGCAAGATCGACGTGACGGCGGAGCTGCCCCAGCATTTCGCCGAGAGCATCGAGCTGCTGGGCTTCGACATGGCGCTCGGCAATGCGCTGGCGGAGGACACGCCCCCGCCCCCCAGCCGCGCGGTGGAGAAGGCCAAGGCCAAGGCGCATGCCAAGACCGTGCGCAAGGAACGCCGCGGCGAACGGCGCAGCCGGGGACGCGGATGACCCGACTCGCGGTATTCGACTGCGACGGCACGCTGGTCGACAGCCAGGCCAACATCTGCCGCGCGATGGAGCTGGCGTTCGACTCCGCCCAGCTGCCGCTGCCGGACCGCGCCGCGATCCGCCGCATCGTCGGCCTGAGCCTGGTCGAAGCCGTCGCCCGGCTCGCGCCGGAGGTGGAGCCGGCGCTGCACGCGTCCGTCGCGGAGGACTATAAGCGCCATTTCCGCGCGATGCGGACCGGCGGCGGCCTCGCCGACGAGCCGCTGTTCGACGGCGTCCGTGCGGCGATCGAACGGCTCCTCGCAGACGGCTGGCTGCTGGGCGTAGCCACCGGCAAGTCGGACCGCGGGCTCGCGCTGATCCTCGAGCATCACGGTCTTTCCGACCACTTTGTCACCCTCCAGACGGCCGATCGTCATCCCTCCAAGCCGCATCCTTCCATGCTGGAGCTAGCGATGGCGGAGGCGGGGGCCAATCCGGAGAACACCGTGATGATCGGCGACACCAGCTTCGACATCGCCATGGCCGCCGCCGCCGGGGTGCACCCGATCGGCGTCGCCTGGGGCTATCACACCGTCGCCGAGCTCACCGCCGCCGGCGCGCGCCACGTCCTCGACCATGCCTCGGCGCTTCCGGCGCTGGCCGAGACCCTGTGCCCCCTGCCCGTCGCGATGCGCGCATGAGCGCCGATCCCGCCCGCAACCGCTGGCTGGTGCTCGTGTTGGTCCGCATCGTCGCCTCGGCCGGCGCGGTGCTGGGGCTCATGCTGCTGACGCGCGCGGCCGAATGGCCGCCCAAGCTGCTGGGTGTCGCGATCGTGCTGTGCGCGCTGTACGTGATGGCGGTGGTGCCGCGCGCCCTGGCACACCGCTGGAGGACCCCGCCCAAGCCATGAAGCGCTTCTGGAAAACCGTCACGGTCGAGCCCACCGACGCCGGCCTCGGCATCGCCCTCGACGGGCGCCCCGTCCGAACGCCCGGTCGCGTGCCGCTGACGCTTCCGACGCCCGCGCTTGCTCAGGCGGTGGCGGACGAATGGAGCGCAGTCGAGGATCGGCTCGATCCCCGCGCCATGCCGCTCACCGGCCTCGCCAACGCGGCGATCGACCGGGTCGCGCCCGATCCCGCCGCTTTCGCGGCCGGCCTGGCCGCCTATGGCGAGAGCGACCTGCTCTGCTACCGCGCTGAGGATCCCGAGCCGCTGGTCGCGCGCCAGCAGGCTGCCTGGGATCCGGTGCTCGCCTGGGCCCGCCAGCGCTACGACGTGACCTTTGCGATCACCGCCGGCGTGATGCACGTCGCCCAGCCCCCCGCCACCGTCGCGCGACTCGCCGAGGCTACGGCCGCTCGCGACGCCTTCGCGCTCGCCGGCCTCTCGCCGATCGTCACCATCACCGGCTCGCTGGTGCTGGCACTTGCGCTCGCCGAACGCGCCTTCGATGCCGAGATGGTGTGGAACGCCGCCCATGTCGACGAGGACTGGCAGGTCGAACGCTGGGGCGAGGACCCGCTCGCGACCGAAGCGCGCCTGATCCGCCGTCGCGACTATGACGCCGCGGTGAGGTTCCTGGACGCGCTTCGCTAGGACGATCGCCCCCTACGTATTCCCGCGCAGGCGGGGATCCACGGGCAAGCAGAGCAACGAGCACTTGCGCGGGAGCACCGTCGCCAGCCGCAAGGCGACGCGCCTCAATCCTCCTGGATCAGGCTCCGGTGGCGCGTGTCCCGCATGCGCAGGTACACGACCAGCGACACCCCGATCATCGCCGTCACATACCAGTAGAAGCCGCGCTCCCACCCGGCATCCTTGAAGCTCAGCGCCACATATTCCGCCGTCCCGCCGAACAGCGTGTTGGCGAGCGCATAGGGCAGCGCCACGCCCAGCGCGCGGATGTGCGAGGGGAACAGCTCCGCCTTCACCACCGCATTGATCGAGGTATAGCCGGTGACAATGATCAGCGCCGCCATCACCAGCAGGCCGGCGGTCCACACGTCCTGGGTCTGCTCCAGCGCACTGAAGATCGGATAGGTGAACAAGACGCCCGCGACGCCGAACGCGACCATCAGCGGCTTGCGCCCGATCCGGTCCGAAAGCCCGCCGGCGATCGGCTGCAGGCACATGAACACGAACAGGGTGACGCCGTTGATCTGGCTCGCCGCCTCCTTCGAGAAGCCGGACGTGTTGACCAGGAACTTCTGCATGTAGATCGAATAGGCGTAGAAGGCGAGCGTACCGCCGGCGGTGAGCAGCATCACCAGCGCCGTCTCGCGCGGGTGGTGGCGCACCAGCTGCAGGAACCCGGACTTGGGCGCGCCGGTCGCCTTGGCGTTCTTGTAGCTCTCCGTCTCGGCCAGGCCCCGGCGCAGGCGGAACACCACCAGCGCCAGCATCGCCCCGATCACGAACGGGATGCGCCATCCCCATTGCTCCAGGTCGCGCGTATCCATCACCGCCTGGAGGACCAGCAGCACCAGGATCGCGAGCAGCTGGCCCGAGATCAGCGTGACATATTGGAAACTCGAGAAGAAGCCGCGCCGGTCCTGCCCTGCCATTTCCGAGAGGTAGGTCGCGCTCGCGCCATATTCGCCGCCCACCGACAGGCCCTGCATCAGCCGGGCCAGCACCAGCAGCGCCGGCGCCGCGATGCCGATCGTCTCATATCCAGGCGTGCAGGCGATGATCAGCGAGCCCAGGCACATCAGCGTGACCGACAGCGTCAGCCCCGCCTTGCGTCCCTGCCGGTCGGCATAGATGCCCATCACCCAGGCGCCGATCGGCCGCATCACGAAGCCGACCGCGAACACCGCCGCCGCGCTCAGCAGCTGCGCCGTCTGGTCCTCGCTCGGGAAGAAGTGCGGCGCGAAATAGAGGGTGAAGGCCGAATAGACGTACCAGTCGAACCACTCGACCATGTTGCCGGTCGATCCGCCGATAATCGACTTAAGGCGCGATCCGACACCGGAGCCGGCGGAGGCCGGCGCAGGCGAGCTTGCGGAGGACATAGGTCGTGGCTTCCGTGGTCTGATGGCAGGCATCGTCCGCGAGGACGGCACCAGAACGCCGGCGCCGAAGCGGACGTTCCGCTCAGGCCATCAGCTTGCGGATGAACCCGATCACGCCCGTCTGGCGGGAACGCTTCAGGCGCTCGGCCGCCAGGATCGTCTGCACCTTGCGGAAGCAGGCCTCGACGTCGTCGTTGACCAGGACATAGTCATAGCCGTCCCAGTGGCTCACCTCGGCCGCGGCGCGCGCCATGCGGGCGTCGATGATCTCGAGCGCGTCGGTGTTGCGGTTGAGCAGGCGCTGGCGCAGCTCGGCCATCGACGGCGGCAGGATGAACACGCGCACCACGTCGCCGCCGGCGATCTGGAACAGCTGCTGCGCTCCCTGCCAGTCGATGTCGAACAGCACGTCCTTGCCGGCCGCAAGCATCGCCTCGACCGGTGCGCGCGGCGTGCCATAGCGCTGGCCGAACACATGCGCCCATTCCAGGAACTCATGCTCGGTCGCCATGCGCCGGAATTCTTCCAGGTCAACGAAGTGATAGTCCTTGCCCTCGACCTCGCCCGGGCGCGGCGCGCGGGTCGTGGCCGACACCGACATCGACAATCCCGGCTCGTCGGCGAGCAGCTTGCGCGCGATGGTGGACTTTCCCGCGCCGGAGGGCGAGGAGAGGACAAACAACACGCCACGGCGCTTGAAGCCGTGCGGATCGGACTCTGGCGGCAGTTCCATGCGCGCTAGTGGCGCGAGGAGGAGCGATACGTCAAGGCATGGCGACCACCTTCCCTACCCGCACCCCGTCCCATTCTGCCCGCTGGTGGTGGGCGACGCTGGCTATCGTCGCGCTCGCAGCGCTGGTGCTGCTGGCGATGGACCGCACCCCGATCTGCACCTGCGGCACGGTGAAGCTCTGGCACGGCACCGTCCAATCGGCGGAAAACAGCCAGCACCTCGCAGACTGGTACAGCCTCAGCCACGTCGTGCACGGGCTGATCTTCTATGGTCTCGGCTGGCTGGTCCTGCGCCGCCAGCCATGGCAGCTGCGCCTGGCGTTCGCGACCCTTGTCGAGGCGGCGTGGGAAATATTGGAGAACTCCCCGATCATCATCGATCGCTATCGCGCGGTCACGATCGCGCTCGGCTACGAAGGCGACAGCGTCGTCAATTCGGTCGCCGACATTGGCTGGATGGTGGTGGGATTCGCCGTTGCGCGTCGGTTGCCGCCCTGGGCCACCATTGCTCTGGGGATCGCGCTGGAACTCGTCGCCCTCGCCGCGATCCGCGACAACCTGACGCTCAACGTCTGGATGCTGCTCGCGCCCAACGACGCGGTCCGCAGCTGGCAGGCGGGGGCCTGAACCCCCGCCGCGGCCTCTTAGTAGCCTCGACGCGCCTTGCGCCGGTCGTACGCCTTCTTCGCGGCATAGCCACCGCCCAGCACAAGGCCCAGCGGCCCCATGCGCCGCAGCGCGCCGCCGACCATATAGCCGAACGCCGCACCCTTCACGCCGCCGCTGCCGTCACGCCGATCGAGCTCGCGCCCGACCAGCATCCCTACGATCCGTCCGATCACGCCGTCTTCTCCCGCTGGAACAGTTGTTCGCGCAGCTGCTCGGCGCCGCGCAGCACCGCCCAGCCGACCGCGTAGGTGACCACCACCGGCACCACCAGCTTCAGCACATTCGCCGTCACCGCACCGATGATCGCGCCGTCCGCGGCACCATCGTCACCGCTCATGCTGTCGATCGCGCCGCCGATCAGCGCGCCTACCGTCGTCGTACCCATGAAGTACCTCGCTTTCGTGTCGAGGGGTAAGCGCCGAAAGGGCACGAGGGTTCCGGTGGTGAGGTGCCGTGCCGGCATTCCCGTCGCCCTCCCCGCTCGCCTCGATCAACCGCCGAGCTTGTCGAGGCGGCCTCCCTCCCGTTCGCATCGAGCAGCCATCGAACCTGTCGAGACGGCCTCCCCCTTCCGTTTGCTTCGAGCAGCCGTCGAGCTTGTCGAGACGGCGTGTCGAGAAGTCGCGCGCGCCGCCCCTCTCGATACGGGCTCTCGACAAGCTCGATCCCTACTCGAGGCCAACGGAAGTGGGGGAACGACCGGCTGCTCAGTGCAGGAACCCAGCCCTACCGCCCGACCATCGTCTCCGGCCGGACGTACTGGTCGAACGTCGCCTCATCCACCAAGCCCAGCTCCAGTCCCGCCTCCTTCAGCGTCAGGCCCTTCTCATGCGCATATTTGGCAATCTTGGCCGAATTGTCATAGCCGATCACGGGCGCCAGCGCGGTCACCAGCATCAGCGAGCGGCCGACCAGGTCGGCGATCTGCTGCTCGTTCGCCACCGTCCCGTCGACGCAGCGCTCGGCGAAGCTCGTCATGCCGGTGGCGAGCAGGTGGATCGAACGCAGCACGTTCGCGCCGATCAGCGGCATGAACACGTTCAGCTCGAAATGCCCCTGCATGCCGCCGACGGTCACCGCCTGGTGATTGCCGATCACCTGCGCCGCGACCATCGTCAGCGACTCGGCCTGGGTCGGGTTCACCTTGCCCGGCATGATCGAGCTGCCCGGCTCATTGGCCGGCAGCGACAGCTCGCCCAGCCCCGAACGCGGCCCCGAGCCCAGGAAGCGGATGTCGTTGGCGATCTTGTTGAGCGCCACCGCCAGCGTGTTGAGCGCGCCTGAGAAGAACACCAGCCCGTCCTTGGCCGCCAGCTGCTCGAACTTGTTCGGCGCACTCTCGAACTGCGTGCCGGCGATGTCGCTGATCGCGGCGGTCATGTCCTCAGCCCAGCCCTCGGGCGCGTTCAGGCCGGTGCCGACCGCCGTGCCGCCGATCGCCAGCTTGCGGATGTTGCCGTTCAGCGCGCCCTCGATCCGCGCCTTGCAGCTCACCAGCTGCGCCGCATAGCCCGAGAATTCCTGCCCCAGGGTCAGTGGCGTCGCGTCCTGGGTGTGGGTGCGGCCGATCTTGACGATATGATCCCACGCCTCCGCCTTGGCGGCGAGCGAGGCGGTCAGCCGGTCGAGTGCGGGCAGCAGCGCATCGCGGGTGGCGATCGCGGTCGCGACGTGGAGTGCGGTCGGGAAGCTGTCGTTGGACGATTGGCTCATATTGACGTGGTCGTTCGGGTGGACCGGCGACTTGCCGCCGCGGGTGCCGCTCAGCACCTCGTTGGCGCGGCCGGCGATCACCTCGTTCACGTTCATGTTGGTCTGGGTGCCGCTGCCGGTCTGCCAGATCACCAGCGGGAACTGGTCGTCGAGCTTGCCGGCGACGATCTCCTGCGCTGCCGCCTCGATCGCGTCGACGATCTTCGCGTCCAGGCCGTGCTTGCGGTTCACCCGCGCCGCCGCCTGCTTCACGATCGCCTGGGCATGGACGATGCCGATCGGCATACGCTCGGTCGATCCGAACGGGAAGTTCTCGATCGATCGCTGGGTCTGGGCGCCCCAATAGGCGGTTGCGGGGACCTCGATCGCGCCGATCGAGTCGGTTTCGGTGCGCGTGCTGTCGGTGCTCATGGTCCGACAACGCTGGGAGCGGCCGGCTTGTTGCACCGGCCGCATACCAACGGCTTACTTCTTGCGCTTGAAGTCCACGGCGACGACGTTCGACCCGTCCTCGACCGGCTTCGCCTGCGGGCCGTCGTTCTCGGCCGGATCGTGCGGCTCCGGGCCGCCGTCCGGGCCTTCGGCCGCCTGGAAGCGCAGCTCGAAATTGACCGCCGGATCGTGGAAACCGGTGATCGCAGAGAACGGAATGATCAGCGTCGACGGGATCTGGTTGAAGCTCAGCCCCACCGAGAAGCGCGACGCATCCACCGTCAGGTCCCAGAAGCGGTGCTGGATGACGATCGTCATCTCGTCCGGGAAGCGCTCGACCAGCCGCTTGGGGATGTCGACCCCGGCTGCCTGCGTCTTGAAGGTGATGTAGAAATGATGGTCGCCCGGCAGGCCGCCGTTGGAGGCGACTTGCCCCAGCACGCGGCCGACGACGGCGCGCAGGGCATCCTGCACGATCTCGTCATAGGGGATCAGGCTGTCGGGCACTTGAGCGTTCATGCGCCTTGGGTAGCGGGGTTTCGGGTGCGGTCAAGATTCGTTGCGTTGCTTGCGCGACGGGCGGCGCTATGGGGACGATCATGCGCACTGGCACCATCACCCGCTCGACCAGCGAAACCTCGATCGAGGTGACCGTCAACCTGGACGGCACCGGCGTCTATGACGTTCAAACCGGGGTCGGCTTCTTCGATCACATGCTCGAGCAGCTCTCGCGGCATTCGCTGATCGACCTGACCGTCCGGACGAAGGGCGATCTGCACATCGATGCGCACCACACCGTCGAGGACACCGGCATCGCCATCGGCCAGGCCTTTGCCCAGGCGCTCGGCGACAAGCGCGGCATCCGCCGTTATGGCGAGGCGCTGTCGCCGATGGACGAGACGCTGACCCGAGTCGCGCTCGACATCTCCGGCCGCCCCTGGCTGGTGTGGAAGTCGCGCTTCACCCAGGCGCAGCTCGGCACCATGGATACCGAGATGTTCGAGCATTTCTGCCACAGCTTCGCGCAGGCGGCCGGCATCACGCTCCACGTCGAGACGCTCTACGGCACCAACAACCACCACATCGCCGAGAGCATCTTCAAGGGGCTGGCGCGGGCGCTTCGCACCGCGACCGAGATCGACCCACGCAAGGCCGACGCCGTGCCGTCGACCAAGGGTGTCCTGTGAGCGTCGCCCGCCCCAACCAACCGCTGAGCCTCGCGCTGCTCAGCTATGTGAAGCCAATCGCCGAGATCGACGCGCTGCGCCCGCGCCACCTGGAGTGGATCAGCGCGCGCATCGACGCGGGCGAGGTACTGCTCGCCGGCCGCCGCGCGTCGGCCACGGGCGGCGTGATGCTGTACCGCGGTGACGCCGAGGCCGTCGAGGCGATCGCCCGCACCGATCCGTACATCCTCGAGGGCGCGGCCACGCTCGAAGTCGTCGGCTTCACCGCCGCCATCGCCAGCGCCGAGATCGGCGCGCTGCTCGCATGACGCTGGCGCTGATCGACTATGGCGCGGGCAACCTCCACTCGGTTGCCAATGCGCTGAAGGCCGCCGGCGTCGCCGACATGGCGATCACCGCCGATGCCGACGCCGTGCGCCGCGCCGACCGCATTGTCCTGCCCGGCGTTGGCGCCTTTCGCGCCTGCATTGACGGGCTCGCGGCCGTTCCCGGCATGATCGAGGCGATGGAAGAGCGCGCGCTGCGTGGCGGCGTGCCGTTCCTGGGCGTGTGCGTCGGCATGCAGCTGATGGCGAGCCAAGGCGAGGAGTTTGGCACCCACGCCGGCCTCGGCTGGCTTCCCGGCACCGTCCGCAAGCTGGATGCTTCCCCGGAAGCGCGCGTGCCGCACATGGGCTGGAACGACGTGGTGCCCCTGGGCGACCATCCGATCGTCCAGCCCGGCGAAGCCTATTTCCTGCACAGCTACGCCTTCGAAGGCGACGGCGTCGTCGCCACCACCACCCATGGGCAGCCGGTGACCGCGGCGATCGGCCGCGACAATCTGCTCGGCGTCCAGTTCCACCCCGAAAAGAGCCAGCGCTACGGCATCGCGCTGCTGGAGAGATTCCTCGCATGGCAACCGTGACCGACCGGCTGATCGTCTTCCCCGCGATCGATCTCAAGCGCGGCCAGGTCGTCCGGCTGGCCGAAGGCGACATGGACCGCGCCACCGTCTACGGCGACGATCCCGCCGCGCAGGCCCGCGCCTTTGCCGAAGCGGGCGCCGACCACCTCCACGTCGTCGACCTCGACGGCGCCTTTGCCGGTGACTCGGTCAACGGCGATGCCGTCGCGAGCGTCGTGCGCGCCTTTCCCGGCCGCGTGCAGTTGGGCGGCGGCATCCGCACCCGCGCCGCGATCGATGGTTGGCTCGAACTCGGCGTCGCCCGCGTCGTCATCGGCACCGCTGCGCTGGAGAACCCGGAGCTGGTCCGCGACGCCGCCCGCGCGCTGCCCGGCCGCATTGTCGTCGCGGTCGACGCGCGCGACGGGCTGGTCGCGACCCGCGGCTGGGCCGACGTGTCGACCGTCACCGTCGCCGACCTCGCCCGCCGCTTCGAGGACGCCGGTGTCGCCGCGCTGCTCTTCACCGACGTCGGTCGCGACGGGCTGCTCAAGGGCTGCAACGTCGCCGCCACCGCCGCACTCGCCGCGGAAGTCGGCATCCCGGTCATCGCCAGCGGCGGCGTCGCCGGCATCGAGGACATCCACCAGCTGCGCGGCAAGCCGGGTATCGAGGGCGTCATCACCGGCCGCGCGCTCTACGACGGCCGCCTCGACCTCGCCGAGGCGCTGCGGGTCGCCGCATGAGCGTCCGCGTCCGCATCATCCCCTGCCTCGACGTCCACGCCGGGCGGGTGGTGAAGGGCGTCAACTTCGTCGACCTGCGCGATGCCGGCGACCCGGTCGAGCAGGCACGCGCCTATGACCTCGCCGGCGCCGACGAACTCTGCTTCCTCGACATCGGCGCCAGCCACGAGGGCCGCGACACCATCGTCGACGTGGTGCGCCGCACCGCCGAGGTGTGCTTCATGCCGCTGACCGTCGGCGGCGGCGTCCGCTCGGCCGCCGACGCCCGCGCGCTGCTGCTGGCAGGCGCGGACAAGGTCGCGGTCAATTCCGCCGCCGTCGCCCGCCCCGAAGTGGTGGCCGAGATCGCCGACCGGTTCGGCAGCCAGTGCGTCACCGCCTCGATCGACGCGCGTCAGGTCGAGCCCGGCCGCTGGGAAGTCTTCACCCACGGCGGCCGCCGCGCGACTGGCATCGACGCGCTGGAGCACGCCGCCCGCCTGGCCGGCCTCGGCGCGGGCGAGTTGCTGGTGACCTCGATGGACCGCGACGGCACCCGCGACGGCTACGACCTCGCGCTCACCCGCGCGATTGCCGACGCAAGCGACGTGCCGGTGGTGGCGTCCGGCGGCGTCGGCAAGCTGGACGACCTGGTGGCCGGCGTGGTCGAAGGCCATGCCAGCGCTGTGCTCGCCGCCTCGATCTTCCACTTCGGCGAAGCCAGCATCGCCGACGCGCGAGCAGCTCTTGCCGCTGCCGGCGTTGCCGTGCGCGGCGTGCACTGAGGCGCAGGCGAGACTAGCGTCGCGAGCGGCGGGTCGCATCACCCCGCTCGCCGCCCCGGAAGGAGCACGCAAGAGTTTCCTCAAGCGACCCGCACCCCGGCGAAGGCCGGGGCTCAGTTGCGAGGACTTCCGAGTGTCGCGTCCCCTCTCGACCGACACCCGACTGGGCCCCGGCCTTCGCCGGGGTATAGGGAAGAAGCAGGGGGAGGCACTTCTGCTCCGTCGCCTTCTACTTTACACAACGCCCATGCGCTTCGCCCCGCTCCTCCTCATGCCCCTGCCTGCCCTTGCCGCCCACACCGGCGTCGCGGCAGAGCGCACCGGCTTCGCGCCCTCCGACGTGGCGCTGTTCCTCGTCGCCGCCGCCGGCCTCTGGATTGCCCGGCGCGCCCTGCGCGCGCGTCGCAGGCCGCCGCGGGATTGACTTGGGCGCGGCGCACGGGAAAGCGGGCGCGATGGCAGACACCGACCCGCTCGACCAGCTTCAGGCCGTGATCCGCACCCGTCTGGGCGGCGATCCCGCGACCTCCTATGTCGCCAAGCTCCACAGCCGCGGCCGTGCCAAGATCGCCCAGAAGGTTGGCGAGGAGGCGGTGGAGACGGTGATCGCGGCCATCGCCGACGATCGCGAGGGACTGGTGTCCGAGTCCGCCGACCTCCTCTTCCACCTGCTGGTGCTGCTCGCCGACGCCGGCCTGTCGCTCGACGACGTGCGCGCCGAACTCCACCGGCGCGAAGGCCTGTCGGGGATCGCCGAAAAGGCCGCCCGCCCCCGCTGACGCGCAAAGGACCGCTCCCATGCCGATCGACGCCACGCTTCCCTACGACGACAGCAACATCTTCGCGCGGATCCTGCGCGGCGAGATCCCGGCCAAGCGGGTCTATGAGGACGATTTCGCCCTCGCCTTTCACGACATTTCCCCGCAGGCGCCTACCCATGTGCTGGTGATCCCCAAGGGCGCCTATGTCTCCTGGGACGATTTCAGCGCCCGCGCACCCGATGCCGAGATCGCTGGCTTCGTCCGCGCGGTCGGCCATGTCGCGCGCGAGCACGGGCTGGTGGCGCCTGGCTACCGCCTGCTCGCCAACGTCGGCGGCCATGGCGGGCAGGAAGTGCCGCACCTCCACGTCCATCTGTTCGGCGGCCAGCCGCTCGGGCCGATGCTGGCGCGTTGAGCAAGCCCCTGCGCCACCACAGGGATTCGCCTTGCGCGCACTCGATTTAGCTTTACGCTCCACACTTTCGCGGCTGCGAAACGAACCGGTTCAGGGGAAAACCGCATGATCTTCGGGCGCGTCAAACCACTCGACGCCATTCTAGCGACTGCCGAGAAAAAGTCGCTCCATCGCTCGCTCGGCGCGCTGCAGCTCACCCTGCTCGGCGTCGGCGCCATCATCGGCACGGGTATCTTCGTGCTCACCGCAGAGGCCGCGCAGAAAGCCGGCCCCGGCATGATGATCTCCTTCGTCATCGCAGGCGCCGTCTGTGCCGTCGCCGCGCTCTGCTATTCCGAGCTCGCCTCGATGGTGCCGGTCTCCGGCTCCGCCTACACCTACACCTATGCGGTGATGGGGGAGCTCCTGGCCTGGATGGTCGGCTGGGCGCTGATCCTCGAATATGCGGTGGCGGCCTCGGCCGTGTCGGTCGGCTGGTCCGGCTACTTCGTCGGCCAGCTGGGGGGCTGGTTCGGCATCACCCTGCCGCAAGAGATCATCGCCGGCCCCTATGCCGGCGGCATCATCAACCTGCCCGCGGTCGTGATCGCGCTGCTGATCACCGGCCTGCTGGTCGTCGGCACCAGCGAGAGCGCCAAGGTCAATGCGGTGCTGGTCGCGATCAAGGTGACGGCGCTGACCGCCTTCATCATCCTCTCGCTGCCCGTCATGCAGATGGAGAACTTCGAACCCTTCATGCCGCAGGGCTGGGGCGACGGCTCGGGCGCGGGCGTGATCGGCGCCGCCGCGTCGATCTTCTTCGCCTATGTGGGCTTCGACGCGGTCTCGACCGCGGCCGAGGAGACCAAGAACCCGCAGCGCAACGTGCCGATCGGCCTGATCGGAAGCCTCGCGATCTGCACCGTCTTCTACATGCTGGTGGCCGCCGGCGCGATCGGCTCGCCGATCGGTTCGCAGCCGGTGACCGCGGCCGACGGCAGCTGGCTCGCCCCGGGCTCGACCGAGCTCGCCGCCCGCTGCGCCGCGATCAGCGCGGCTGCTGCCGAGCCGCTGTCCTGCTCCAAGGAAGCGCTCGCCCACGTCCTGCGCCAGATCGGCTACCTCAACGTCGGCAACCTGATCGGCCTCGCCGCCTTCCTGGCGCTGCCGTCGGTCATCCTGGTGATGATCTATGGCCAGACGCGCATGTTCTTCGTGATGGCGCGTGACGGCCTCCTCCCGGAGAAGCTGTCGACGATCCACCCGAAGTGGAAGACGCCGCACGTCATCACCATCATCACCGGCCTGAGCGTGACCTTTGCGGCGGCGTTCCTGCCGGTCGGCAAGCTCGCCGACATCGCCAATGCCGGCACGCTGTTCGCCTTCTTCATGGTGGCGATCGCGGTGATGCGCCTGCGCAAGACCGAGCCGACCCGCCGTCGCCCGTTCCGCGCACCGCTGCTCTTCGTGGTGGCGCCGCTCACCATGATCGGCTGCGTGGTGCTCTACTGGTTCCTGCCGCCGGATGCGAAGCTGGTGCTGCCGGGCTGGGGCGCGATCGGCCTGGTGCTCTACTTCGCCTATGGCTTCCGCAAGAGCCACCTGGGTCGTGGGCTCGTCGATGTGCCCGAGCACACCGCCTATGAGGAGGTCGACCCTCCCGTCCCCGGCACCCGCTGAGGCCTACCAACAAGAAGGGCCGGAGGATCGCTCCTCCGGCCCTTTCTTTGCCTTCGCGACGTTTGCCGCGGGTTCAGCGGAGCTTGTCGGCGATCAGCTTCTTGAGGTCGACGTTCGGGCGCGCGCCATAGTGGGAGATGATCTCCGCCGCGCAGATCGCCCCCACGCGGAGCGAGTCCGTGACGCTGCTGCCCTGTGCCTGGCCATGGAGGAAGCCGGCGGCGAACAGGTCGCCCGCACCGGTCGTGTCGACCACGGCCGCGACCGGCTCGGCCGGCACCGCGACCCGCTCGCCGTCCACGATCGCGATCGCGCCGCGCTCGCTGCGCGTCACCACCAGGGTCGGCACCTGCGGCGCGACCTTGGCGACGGCATTCTCGAAATCGTCGTCCTGGGCCAGCGCCAGCAGTTCGTTCTCGTTCGCGAACAGGATGTCGATCATGCCCTCCGCCAGCAGCGTGCGGAAATCGTCGCCGTGGCGCGATATGCAGAACACGTCCGACAGGGTGAAGGCGACCTTGCGGCCGGCCCCACGCGCAACCTCGATCGCCGCGCGCATCGCCTGGCGCGGTTCCTCCGGATCCCAGAGATACCCCTCCAGGTACAGGATCGCCGCATCGGCGATCATCTGCCGGTCGAGCGCCGCCTCGGGCAGGAACTGCGAGGCGCCCAGGAAGGTGTTCATCGTGCGCTGGCCGTCCGGCGTCACGAAGATCAGGCAGCGCGCGGTGGTCGGGTCGCCCGCTCGCGCCGCGGTATCGAAGCGGATGCCGACCGCCTGCACGTCGTGCGCGAACACCTTGCCGAGCTGGTCGTCGGCGACCTGGCCGATGAAGCCGCACTTGCCGCCCAGCGCCGCGATACCGGCGACGGTGTTGGCTGCGGAACCGCCCGAAACCTCGCGGCCCGGCCCCATCTTGGCATAAAGCGCATCGGCCTCGGCGGGCGAGAACACCAGCTGCATCGAGCCTTTGTTCATGCCTTCTGCTTCCAGGAACGAATCTTCGGCCTGGGCGAGAATGTCGACGATCGCGTTGCCGATCGCGACAACGTCGTAGGTGGGTTCGGTCAAGTGAGTCTCCAATGCGGGATCCGCAAACGCCCTCGCGGTAAAGAGCAGCGTGCGTGCGTGCAACCGCGTTGACGCCGGCGCACGCGCCCCCCATTCCCCCGCCATGATCCGCGCCCTCCTCCTCTCCGTCGGCCAGCTCGGCGACCGGCGCATCCTGGCGGTGCTGGCGAAGTCGCTCGCGGTGACGCTGCTGCTGTTCCTGGTCGTCGCGGCGCTGTTCGCATTCGGCGCCCGCGCACTGGTGCGGGACGGCCTCCGCTGGGGAACCGGCGTCGGCGACCTCGCGGCCGCGGCGGCGGCGATCACGACCATCGGCCTCGGCTGGCTGCTGTTCCGCGCCGTGGCCATCGCCGTGACCGGCATCTTTGCCGACGACGTCGTCGCGGCGGTCGAGGCGCGCCACTATCCCGCCGCCCTCGCCAGCGCCCGGCCGGTCCCGTTCGCGCGCGGTGCCGCGATGGGGATCGGCTCGGCCGGCCGGGTGATCGGCGTCAACCTGCTGCTCGCGCCGCTCTACCTCCTGCTGCTGGCGACCGGCGTGGGTACGGCCGTCGCCTTCTTCCTGGTCAATAGCTGGCTGCTCGGCCGCGACCTGGGCGACATGGTGGCGGCACGGCACCTCCCCGCCCCGTCGATGCGCGCGTGGCGGCGCACCACCGCGGGCGGACGCCTGCTGCTGGGGTTTGCAGGCACCGGGCTGCTCCTGATCCCGTTCGTCAACTTCGTCGCGCCGGTGCTCGGCGCGGCCATGGCGACCCACTGGTTCCACGAAAGGCGAGGCAAATGAAGCGTTGGGCAGGATTGGCAATGCTGGGCATGGGGCTGGGCGGCTGCGCGACGGGGCCCAGCGTCGGCCCCGGCAACCTCCCCCCGCCCCCGCCGAGCGCCAGCTACAGCGCCGTGGGACTGGAGCGGATCCTGGGCCAGCCGGCGAACGCGCTCACCAAGCTGTTCGGCAAGCCCGACGCCGAGCTGACCGAGGGCGCCGGCCGCAAGATGCAGTTCGGCTCCGACATCTGCGTGCTCGACGCCTATCTCTACGCCCCGAAGGGCGGCGGCACGCCCGTCGTCACCTATGTCGACGCCCGCCAGCGCAACGGCGCCCCGATCGACCGCGCCAGCTGCGTCGCAGCCCTCGTCCGCCGCGAAGGCGGGCGGTAGGGCCCCTGCCACGACGCCCACCTCGTATCCCCGCGCAGGCGGGACCTCTGCGAAACTCTAACAGTGCTCCTGCGAAGGCAGGAGCCCAGGGTTCCAAGCACCGCAAGCCGCTGGTCTGCTTGGCCCTGGATTCCTGCCTGCGCAGGAATACGGGCCTGCCAAGTACGAACCGTCCCTCAGGCGCCCCACTCCGCCCGAACCTCCGCGTCCGCTTCCCCGGCCAGCCGCGCACCACGCTCGCCGGCAAAGCGCTCCGGATCCAGTCGCCCCAGCGCCCAGACCGCAGCCCCCCGCACCACCGGCGCCGGATCGTCCAGCAGCCGCGCGACGGGCGCCGCCAATCCCGGGTCGCCGCTGTTCCCCGCCGCCACCAGCACGTTGCGCACCATCCGGTCGCGCCCGATCCGCTTGATCGGCGATCCCGCGAACACCTGCCGGAAGCTCGGGTCGTCCAGCGCCATCAGCTCCGCGAGCCGCGGCGCCGCCAGTTCGGCGCGGGGCACGAACGCCTTGTTGGCCGCCGACGTCGCCGCAAACCTGTTCCACGGGCACACCGCCAGGCAATCGTCGCAGCCATAGATGCGATTGCCGATGCCGGGCCGCAGCGCCGCCGGGATCGGCCCCGCATGCTCGATCGTCAGATAGCTCACACACCGCCGTGCATCGAGCTGGTAGGGCGCGGGAAAGGCGTCGGTCGGGCACGCCCGCTGGCACGCGTCACACGATCCGCAGCTTCCCCCCGGACGCGCGTCGGGTGCCAGCTCCAGCGTGGTATAGATCGCCCCCAGGAACAGCCAGCTGCCGTGCTCCCGGCTCAGGAGGTTGGTGTGCTTGCCCTGCCAGCCGAGCCCTGCCGCCTCGGCGAGCGGCTTCTCCATCACCGGCGCGGTATCGACGAACACCTTGAGGTCGCACCCCGCTTCGTTCGCAAGCCAGCGGCCGAGCGCCTTCAGCGCCTTTTTCACCACGTCGTGGTAATCGGCGCCCTGCGCATAGACCGAGATCCGCCCGCGGTCCCCCACCCCGGCGAGCGCCAGCGGATCCCGCGCCGGCGCATAGCTCATGCCCAGCGCGATCACCGATCGCACCTCCGGCCACAGTCCCTGGGGCGAGCCGCGGTGGTGGGCGCGCTCCTCCATCCAGATCATGCTGCCGTGCCGGCCCGCCTCCAGCCACTCCCGCAGCCGGGCGGCCGTCTGCGGCGCGGCATCCGCGCGCGCAAAGCCGCAGGCCGCGAAACCGAGCTCCGCCGCCTTCTCTTGGATGCGCGATTCCAGGGACTTGTGCTGGTCCACGCCGCCCCGCTACCACGATGACGCGGCGCGCAGCACCCCTTGCGTGCGCCACGCGTTACGTCAGTGTGCAACAAGGGCAGCGCGTGGGGGGAATGACCTCGCCCGGCCGTACGGAGGTTGGATGGAGTCGAACGCTGCTGCCACGGGCCTGGCGCTGACTGCGAGTGGATTGGTCAAGCGCTTCGGCGGACGCCGCGTCGTCGACGGCATCGATCTTCAGGTCCCGACCGGCGCCGTCTATGGCGTGCTCGGCCCCAATGGTGCTGGCAAGACGACGACGCTGCGCATGCTGCTCGGCATCATCGAGCCCGACGCGGGCCACCGCAGCCTGCTTGGGCACGACGCGCCGCGCGATGCCTCCGATCGGGTCGGCTATCTGCCCGAGGAGCGCGGGCTGTACCCGGGCATGAAGGCCCGCGAGGCGATCGCCTTCATGGGGGCGCTGCGCGGGCTCGACTGGGCGACGGGTCGCAAGCGTGCGGCCGTGATGATGGAGCGCGCGGGCCTGGGCGACTCGGTCGACAGCAAGATCCGCAAGCTGTCCAAGGGCATGGCCCAGTTCGTGCAGCTCCTCGGCTCCGTCGTGCACGAGCCCGAGTTCCTGGTCCTCGACGAGCCCTTCTCCGGCCTCGATCCGGTCAACCAGGAGCGGCTCGAGGGGCTCGTCATGGCCGAGCGGGACCGCGGCGCCACCATTCTCTTCTCCACCCACGTCATGGCCCATGCCGAGCGGCTGTGCGACCGCCTGGCGATCATCGCCGGCGGCAGGCGCCGGTTCGAAGGCACGGTGGCGGAGGCGCGCGGCACGCTGCCGATGCGCGCCCATTATGTGCCCCATCACCCCGGCGACGGCATCGCCGCGCTGCTGCCGCCGGACGCGCGGCGCGATCGCCAGGGCGACGGCTGGACCTTCTCAGTGCCGGACGAGGGCGTGGAGCAGACGCTCAGCCGCCTCATCGCCGGCGGCTTCGGCATCGCCGGCCTCTCGATCGAACGCCCGGGGCTCCACGACGCGTTCGTCCGCATCGTCGGCAAGGCTGCGGCCGAAGGAACTCCCGCATGAGCAATCTTCGCCGCATGCTGCGCCAGACGCTGACGATCGCCCGCCGCGACTTCATTGCGACTGTGCTGACCCCCACCTTCCTGATCTTCCTGCTGGCCCCGATGCTGTTCGCCAGCTTCGGCGCGCTCGGCAGCCTCGGCGCACGCGCAGTCGGTGAGAGCGGCGAGGACCGCGAGCGGCTCTACGCCATCGCCGTCCCGGCCGATGGCGCCCGCTTCCTGGCGGCCGATCGCCTCGCCCGCGGCTTCCTCTCGCAGGAGACGCTGCCGCCCGTGCTGGAGGTGGTGACCCCGGATGCCGACCCCGCAGCGCAGGCGCGCAAGCTCCTCGCCCAGCAGGACCGCGACGTGCCGGCGGTGCTCTATGGCGCGCCGGAGCAACCGCATATCGTCCACGGCAATGCCGTCTCGCGCGGCTCCAAATATCTCGCCATGCTGTCCGAACAGGTCGCGCGCGACGGCCGCGCCGGCCTCACCGGCCCGATCAGCCAGCCGCGCTTCGAGCAGGTGGCGCGGGAGACCAGCACGATCGGCGGCAAGAACACCGCGGCCGGCTTTGCCGTGATCGCGCTGTTCGCCGTCACGCTGATCCTCGCCAGCCAGGCGGTCGGCACCATGGCGGAGGAACGCTCCAACAAGGTGATCGAGGTGCTCGCCGCCGCCGTGCCGCTGGAGGCGGTCTTCCTCGGCAAGCTGATCGGCATGTTCGGGGTCGCGGTGTTGTTCGTGCTGTTCTGGGGCACGCTGATCGGCAACGTCGGCGCCCTCCTGCCGAGCAGCGAGGCGGCGACGCTTGCGGGCCTCGCGCCGGCGGTCGGGCTGCCGACCTTCGCGCTGCTGTTCGCCGTCTATTTCGCCGCCGCCTTTCTGCTGCTCGGCGCGGTGTTCCTCGGTATTGGCGCGCAAGCGTCCACCCCGCGCGAAATCCAGATGCTGTCGCTGCCGCTGACGCTGTTCCAGATGGGTATGTTCGCGCTGTCGCTCACCGCCGCCGGCAAGCCGCACAGCTGGATCGCCACCTTCGCGGAAGTCTTCCCCTTCAGTTCGCCCTTCGCGATGGCCGCGCGCGCGGCGAACCGGCCGGAGCTCTGGCCCCATCTGCTCGCGATCGGCTGGCAGGTCCTCTGGGTGGCGCTGACGATCACGATCGGCGCACGGCTGTTCCGCCGCGGCGTGCTGCAGTCCGCGGGTCCCAAGTTCCGCTGGGCCACGCTGCTCCGCCGCTAAGTAGTTGGGGCGGCTGGAATCCACGCGGCCGCCGCCCCATCTTCCCGGCTGATGACACAACCCCTTCTCGATCGCCGCCGCCTGCTCGGTCTGGTCGGCCTGGGCGGCACCGCGCTCGCGATCGGCGTTTCCGCTGAGGCAGCGCCGCCTGCGCCGTTCAAGCTCAGCGACGCCCAGTGGCGCGCCCGCCTCACCCCCGCGCAATATCATGTGCTGCGCGAGGAAGGCACCGAGCGCGCCTACACGAGCCCGCTCAACAAGGAGAAGCGCGCCGGCGTCTTCGCCTGCGCCGGTTGCGGCCAGCCGCTCTTCACCTCCGCGACCAAGTTCGAGAGCGGCACCGGTTGGCCCAGCTTCTGGGCGCCGATCCGAGGCGCGGTGATGACGCGGTCGGATCGGTCGCTGTGGATGGCACGCACCGAGGTGCGCTGCGCCCGCTGCGCCGGTCACCTCGGCCATGTGTTCGACGACGGCCCCAAGCCCACGGGCAAGCGCTACTGCATGAACGGCGTCGCGATGGTGTTCCGCCCGAAGGCGTGACGCCGCCGCGCTGGGCTGGAATCAGAAGCGGCCCGTTTCCACCGAAGGAAACAGGCCGCTTCTGTTTGGGGGTAGGCAGGCGATCAGTCGACCAGCGCGGTGATGCCCTTGCCGATGTTGTTGCCGCCGCTGGCGATCTCGACGGTGCCGAGCGTTTCGGTCTGCGGCGCCCGGCCCGAATAGATGAAGCCGTTGGTCACGTAGGACGAGGTGCCGAGGCCGCCGACCGGACCGAACCACACCCGCACTTCGCTCCAGTCGCCGGCGGGCGAAACATCCACTGCGCGCACGTCGCGCTCGATGCCGCCGCGGCGCGACCAGTTGGCGTGGGTCAGCAGGACCTCGCGGTCGCTCACCACCTTGGAGACCATCGCGACATGTCCCATCCGCATGCGGCGGCTGGCTTCGAACGACAGGACCGCGCCTTCCTTGGGGGTGTTGCCGCGCTCGTACTTGCCGGCGGCCTGGTTCCACCAGGTGTTGGCATTGCCGTGGATGTCGATGCCGGAAATCTCGCGGGCATAGGGGGCGCACTGCCAGAAGCGTGCCTGTGCCGGAACCGTGGTCAGCAGGCAAAACGATACCGCCAGCGCGCAACGCGCTGCAAAAGCCCGGAAATTCATGGACCCCCCAAAGGTCGTTGAAGCTCGTGTCAGCGTGTGAAGCAGGATTTTTTCACGGGCGAAAGATCATGCACCTCGTCGACGGAACCTTTTCCGACGAAGCGTGTTTAGGCGTCGGTGGTTGCCCGGCGGAAGGTCCGTCGCGGCCCCGACTGTCCTGCGGGATGGCTGATTTCGCGGCCTTTTTCTGCGTGCCTGCCGCATCGGCATCGTCGGCGCAGGTCCCTTCGGTGCGGCGAATCGCCGTCGTTCCCGCCCGCGCCCATCCCGTCTAGAAGAGGCCGATGCGACCCTGGTTCTTCGCCGCGCTGCTGCTCGCCGGCTGCAACAACAGTCCGCTTCCCGAGGAGGATTTCCGCCCCGCGGCTGAGCAGACGAGCGCACCACTCTCGCCTGGCACCAGGCCAGTCCGGATCGGCGAGCAGGGGCCGAGCTTCGCCGCCTGCGGCATCGGCGGCGACGTGATCGCGCCGACCATCCCCGTCCGCGCGGCGCCGTTCGAAGAGGCAGCAGTCATCGACGCGATCGAGAAAGGACGCACGCTGTTCGTCTGCACCCGCTCGATCGACCAGCGCTGGCTGGGCGTGGTGGTGCCGCCGGCCGCGGCACCCCAGGAAGGGTGCGGCGTCAGCAGTCCCGTGGGCAGCCGCCGCCCCTATGAAGGCGCCTGCCTCTCCGGCTGGGTTCCTGCTGCCGCAGTTCGCGCCCGCGCCCGCTAAGGCCCCTCCCCTCGGTTCGTCGCAACCTTTGTTGCGCTGCAACAGATTTCATGGTCCGTTCGTTGGCACGCGCCGGATCGGTTCAGCATGCTGTTAACCGCCGCCCGGCAGAATGACGGGTGATGGAGCACGTTCGGGAGCGAGATCGATGGGCGCAAGGATGAAGCCGGCCGAAGGCGCGATGACCCTGGCCGAGATGAAAGAGTTCGCAGGCTTCAGCGCCGCGACCCAGCGCTACATCCGCCGCTCGCTCGATATCGGCCTCGACCGTCAGGACGCGATGGAGCGCTGGTCGCGCGACGTGGTCGAGGCGGCCAGCATCCGCGCCCAGGCACGGCTCTACGATCGCCTGCCCGAAGTCCGCGCGCTGGTCCCCGACGACAGCGGCCTGGAAGCCGTCGAACCCTTCATGGCCCCGCTCCTGGTCGTGACCGCGTTCGATCTCGGCCAGGGCCGCCTCACCTCCTTCTCCGCCTATCGCTTCCTCTATGAGCGCCTCCTGGGCGCAGAGGCGCGGCCGTGGCTCCCGTCCGCCTTCTGCGCGTCGGCGGCACTGCCCCACCTCCACCCCGAGCTGCGTCGCAAGCTGCTCCAGTCGATCAGCGAAGCCGCCGCCACCGCCTCGGGCTGGTCGCTGCGCCAGCCGGCCTTCTTTCCGGCCTGGGTGGAAAAGGTCGATCAGCGCTCGCTGCCGAACTGAGCGGCCGGCTCACACCACGGGAGGGTCGGAGACCCTGAGGCCCAACCATCCCGCCAGCCGCTGCAGTTCGCCGCCCAGCGCCTCCGGCGTAGCGGCCGGTGCGTTCGGCTCGATGCTCGCCTGCTGCACGACCAGCGTCCCGCTCCTGCGGTCCGCCTTCAGGTCGACGCGCGCGACCAGCGCACCGTCGAGCAGGAACGGCAGGACGTAATAGCCATGCTCGCGCTTGTGCGCGGGCGTGTAGATTTCGAGGCGGTAGCGAAAGTCGAACAGGCGCTCGGTCCGGTCGCGGTTCCACACGAGCGGATCGAACGGAGACAGCAGCGCCGGCCCATTCGCCCGCCGACCCGCCCGCGCGTCGCAATGGAGATAGGCCTGCTGGCGCCAGCCACGCACCCGCACCGGCACGATCGTCCCCTCCTCGACGAGCTCGGCGATCGGCTGCGGGGCGTCCGCAGCGGGGACCCGGTAGTAATCGCGCAGATCCCCTGCGGTCGCGATACCGAGCGCCCGCGCCGATCGCGCCAGCAGTTCGCGCCGCGCCTCCGCTCCGGTCGGCGTAGGCTGGTCGAGGATGGCACGCGGCAGCACGCGCTCCGGCAGATCGTAGACGCGCTCGAAATTGCCGCGCCGATGCGTCGCCGCGACCAGGCCTGCCCAGAACAGCCATTCAAGGGCGTGCTTGCCCTCGCTCCACACCCACATACCCTTGGCCCGCGCCTTGCCGGCCAGATCGGAGGCCGCGAGCGGCCCTTCGCTGGCGATGCGGGCGAGCAGCATCTCGGCCTCGGCCCGCCGCGGGCCGGCGAACGGCTCCAGTTGGCGCCATACGCCCCTGCCGGCGCGCGCCCGCGCCATCCGCCAGCGCAGCAGCGGGTGGCAGTCGATCGGCAGCAGCGATGCCTCGTGCCCCCAATATTCGAAGAAGCGCTTGGGGCGCTCCGCCATGATCCCGTCGAGCAGTGCCCGATCATAGGCGCCCAGCCGCGAGAACAGGGGCAGATAGTGCGCGCGGGCCAGGACGTTGACGCTGTCGATCTGAAGCAGGCCGAGCTTCGCGATCGTCCGGCGCGCCCGTGCCGAACCGACGTCGCCGTCCCGGTCGCGCGCGTTGAACCCCTGCGCGGTGAGCGCGATCCGCCGCGCTTCTGCAACCGAGAGCTCCACCGTCAGAACCGGCCTCCCCTCGGCGTCGCGCGGCAAGATTTTACCGGCACGCCCGCCATCCCATCGCCCCCCGCCGCGCCTGGTCCAGGTGGAGGTGATCGCGGTGCGCGGCGTTGTAGTCGGGCGACAGCACGGTCGAGAACAGGTCGCAGGCGCCATCCCGCACCTCGCGCAGGAAGGCGGCGCGCTCCCCGTCGCCCTTCCAGTCGCCGACCACCGTCACCCGTTTGCCGTTCGCCAGCACGAAGCCGGCGACGTCCAGCGCGTTGGCCGCGGCATGCTCGCTCCAATCCCCGCTCGATCGGCCGTACATGCGCCGGCAGTTGTAGCTTCCGAAATGCTCGATGCGCACGACCGCGCTGTCGAAGTGCCGGCGCGCGGCAGGCTGCACCACCTGCCACTCCCACATCGCAAGCGCGGCCGCGACCGGGCAGGACGTGCCCAAGTCGCGCGGCGCAAAGCGGATCGCGCGCGCGCCTCCCGCCGTCAGCCGCGCGCCGTCGGCATAGCCGCACTGGCCCGACACCAGCGGCGCGAGCGGCAGATAGTGCACGCCCGCCTGCTCCAGAAGCTGTCGGCACTTGGGAAAATCGTCCGCAAGCCCGGCCAGCTTGCGCCCGGTGAACATCCCTACCGGCTCGCTCAGGTCGAGCGGCCGCCACGGCAGGTCCTGCGGACGGTTGCGGACCAGCGCATAGAGCGCAAAGCCGATCGCGAGCAGCACCAGCCCCCAGAGGATCGCCCGCGTCGCCTGGCGCACGCGGTTCACCGGCGCTGCGCTTTGGCCAGCGGCTCGGCGGTGACGGGATAGCCGAGGTCGTCGGGAATGCAGAGCTGGTCGACGCCGTCGCGCCGCTCGATCCAGGGGGTGATGGTGCGCACCGGATAGGCGGCCGCATGCGCCGCCGCCGCCGCGAAGCTCCCCAGCATCGCCAACCGCTCGAGCACCCGCCGCGTCGGAAAGATCAGGTGCGCGCGGCCTGCCTCCGCATCCGCCAATACCTGCGCGGCGCTCGCCCAGAAGGCGCGCGCCGTCTCGGTCCCGTCTTCCACGGGTGTCGGCGCATCTTCGGGCGCCGCTGCTAGGAAGAAGTGCGTGTCGAACAGCCGCGCGACCAGCCGCTCCGGCTGCCAGCGCGCAAAGGGCACCAGCCGCTCCGGTGCGATGCGATGGCGTCCCAGCACCGCGGACAGCGGCTCGCCCGCATGCAGCCGCGCCCGCATCGCCTGGAGGTCGCCCGCGCCCGGCTGTGGCTCCAGCCCTACCGCCAGCCCGACCTCCTCGATCGTCTCGCGGATTGCCGCCGCCTTCGCCGCCAGCGCCGGATCGCCAAGCTCGCTCGCCAGCGCCACGTCGCCTGGGTCGATGCGGCCGCCGGGGAAGACCAGCGCACCGCCCGCAAACGCCATCTGCGCGGCCCGCTCCACCATCAGCAGCTCCGGCGCGCCCGGTGCGTCGCGCATCACGATCAGCGTCGCGGCGGGGATCGGCTGGGGCAGGTCGGGCATGATGGGCAGCGTCTTCTTGAGGGCGCCGGCGCGGCCGATCCGCCTATCCACGGGAGCGGTCGGCGAGGCAAGCGCCTCCGGGATGGAAGCAATCCGCACGCCCTCACAGAGGGCCCGCGCAGGGACCGGACCATAACGGTGCGGCCATCTTGCCTGTTCCGGCCAGCCTGCGACCACCTGTGCCCATGGATGCGATGTTCGAGCGGGTGGAGGAATTGGCAGAGCGGGTGCGGCACACCGTCACCCCGCTCGCCGACCTGTCGGGCGGCTACGCGCTGCTGGACTTTCCGGATTATTCCAACGTGGGCGACAGCCTGATCTGGCTGGGGGAACTCGCCTTTTTTGATCGCGCGGCCGCGCAGCCGCCCGGCTATGTGAGCACCATCCACGCTTTCGATCTCGACGCGCTGCTCCGCCGCGTACCGGAAGGGCCGGTGTTCCTGAGCGGCGGCGGCAACTTCGGGGACCTGTGGCCACGTTTCCAGCAGTTCCGCCGCATGCTCCTGGCCGCTCTGCCCGGCCGGCCGATCGTCCAGCTACCGCAGACGATCCACTTCGCCGACCCCGAGCAGGTGCGCCTGACGCGGGAGGCGATCGCCGCGCACGGCAACTTCACCCTCCTGGTGCGCGATCGCGCCAGCCTCGCCTTTGCGGAGGCCGAACTCGGCTGCCCCGCCGAACTCTGCCCGGACATGGCCTTTTGCCTGGGCAGCCTCTCGCGCCCGGCGCTTCCGGTCCACGACATTGTCTACCTCTTGCGGACCGACCAGGAGCGCAGCGCCGGGCGCGGCGTGCCGGAACTGCCCCGCGACACGCTGCTCGTCGACTGGATCCACGGCACCCGCGCGCCCAGCCGCTGGGATCGCGCCGTCGCGCGGCTCGGCCGCACCGCACGGATGCTTGCCGGTGGGGAGCCCGACTATCGCCGCTTCCGCGCCCGCGCGCGCTCGGAGCTGGAGCGCGGCCGCGCGCTGCTCGGCTCGGGCGACGCGGTGGTGACCGACCGGCTGCACGGCCACATCCTCAGTGTGCTGATGGGCATTCCCCACGCGGTCCTTGACAACAGCTATGGCAAGGTTCGCGGCTTCGCCGAGCTATGGACCGGCGACCTTCCCGGTGTCGCCGTATGCGAGACGCTGGACGACGCCACCGCCCACGCGCTCGCAACCCTGCGGGAGATCGCCTGACGGCGGGCGGCTTCCCCACCGCCCACCCTCCCCAACCTAGGCCCGGCGCCGCCGCCGTCTTCCCGACGCGCCGGGTGCCGGCAGGCTGTCGTTTCCGCCACCGCCATGCGCCCGCACCGGAACAGGACCCAGATAGCTCGGTGGCACCGGCACGGTGCTCAGCACCAGCTTCTGGAGCACGACATTGTCGTCGATCCGCCAGACCCGTACGACGTGCCGGCCCGGAGAGACCGGCCCCAGGTCCGCGGACAGCCGGACCGCATTGTCGCGCACGGCCTGCGCCCAGCGCTCCTTGCCCGGCGTATCCTCCGGACCGCCCGTCGCCTCCAGCCGCGCCTGCAGCACCTGCACCGCGGCGCCGTCCAGCGACACGCCGATCCGGACGCCACTGCCGCCGCTCGTGTCGAGCGTGGGCGCAAGGAAGAGCGTCACCTGCGCCGGCCCGCCCTTCTCCACCGTCACGTCATATTCTAGGCTGACGCCATCCTGTTGGGTGGTCGCCGCCTGCCCTTGGGGAAGCGCAACCAAGGCACCCGCCGTACGGCCCAGGTTCGGGATCACCGTCCAGCGCATCCCCTTGCCGTCCCGCGCGCGGCTGAACGCCGGCGCCTCGATCGCGATCACGCCTTCGGGCGCGCCCCCCGGCGCCACGAAGCGCGGCTGCGGCCGGCGCCGGTCGTTCGGCGTATCGGCAGCGACCCGCGTGATGCTCGGCATGGTCTGCTGCGTGGGGTCGTTCCAGATCACATAGCTCATGTGGATCTGGGCCATCATGCCGTCCCACTTGCCGCCGTTGATGCTGTGATAGCGTTGGGTGAGCGCACCGTCGCGGCGGAACGTCGCCTCGACCTGGTCGGCGAAGTAATTGGCCCGCGCGTCGTTCTTGGACGCCAGCAGCTTGTTCCACGCCGCGGCATAATAGAGGCGATAGAGGTTCGCCATCGCCGCGATCGGGAACTCGACGATCTGGTAATAGGCGTCCAGCTGCTCCGCGCCCAGTTGCGATCGCGTATCGAGCATGCGCGCTTCCAGCGCATCCCATTCCGCAACGATCGTGCCGAACTCGCCGCCGTCCAGCCCTTGCGGGGTGATGCCGCCGAGCGGGAAGCTGTGCGGATCGATCAGCTCGGGTTTCCGCCGCGCGGCATATTTGCTGTAGCGGGTGAGCAGGTCGCCGATCGCCGGCCCATGCGTGGCCCCGAACGTCGCCGTCGCCCAGTCCTCGGGATAGGCAGCGAGCGCCGCGGGCGTCATCGCCTCCGGGTCCCACGCCATGTCCAGGAAGAAGCTCAGCGGATATTCCATCGGCTTGATGTCGCCGACGTTGACGATCCACATCGTCCGCACGTCGCGCCGATAGGCGAGATCCATCTGCTGCCAGACCTTCTCGATCTGGCTGGTGTTGATCCACTTGTAGTTCCGCGGACCGCCCACATAGTCATAGTGGTAATAGATGCCGTATCCACCGCGTCGCGGCGCTGCGCCCACATCGGGAAGCCTGCGGATCTGCCCCCAATTGTCGTCGGAGAACAGCAGGGTGACGTCGTCCGGCACCTTCATGCCGTGGTCGTAATAGTCCTGCACTTCCTTGTAGAGCGCCCACACCTGCGGCGTTTCGCTGGCGGGCTTGCCCGTCACCTCGGCGATGATCGCACGCTGGTCCGTCACGACCCGCTCCAGCAGCGGGATGGCCGTCCCCTCGCCCATCGCCTCGTCGCCGTCGCCGCGCATGCCGACCGTCACGACCGATTCATAGCCGCGGCCGTCGCCCTTCGACATCATCCGCTCGATGCCGCCCCGCCAGAAGCGACGCAGGTTCTCGGTATTCTTGGTATAGTCCCAGGCGCCGCCGGTGACGCCCTGCTCCTTGTTGCGGTGCCATTCGTCATGGGCGCGCAGCATCGGCTCGTGGTGGGAATTGCCCATCACCACGCCCATCGCATCGGCCAGCACCATGTTCTGGGGATCATCGGCCGCAAACGCCCGCGGCGCCCACATGGCGGGCCACAGGTAATTGCCCTTCATGCGCAGCAGCAGCTCGAAGACGTGCGCGTACATCTTCGAATTGACGCCGCCGAACTTCTTGGCCGCCCAGCCGCTGAGTGCCGGTGCCTCGTCGTTGATGAAGAAGCCGCGATAGCGCACCTTGGGCTGGTCGCGCCGCGCGCCTGCGGGAATGGAGACCTCGCGCCGGCGCCGCACCGGCACGTCGGCGAACCAATGCCAGGGCGACACGCCGATCCGTTCGCACAGGTCATAGGTCCCGAACGCCGCCCCCCGCCGGTCGGAACCAACGACGACCAGAGCGCGCGGAACGCCTGGCAGCGGGTCGTCCACCACGATCTGGCGAAACGCCTCCCACTCGCCGCGCAGGTCCGCCGCGTCGATCTTGCCCGCGGCCGCAAGCGCGTCGAGCATCGGGCTCTGGCCGAGCACCCCGATCAGCACCGCCAGGCCGCGCAGGCCGGCCATGTCGCCTTCGATCAGCCGCGCGCGATTGCCGCTCACCCGCTCCAGGTCGGCAGCGAAGCTTCGGGCGGCGTGGCCGACGGCGGAGTCTGCCTGGGCATCGATCACCACGGCGGCCGGCACCCCACCCGCGATCAGCGGAAACGCGCCCTGGCCCGCCTGGGCACTGCGCGCCTCGGCATGCACCGGCCCCGGAAGCGAGCCGAGTGCCAGGGCCCCGACGCAGGCGGCGCCGCCCATCAGGCTTCGCCGAGTCACCATCATCCCTGCACGCACCACAACATCTTCTCCCTCAAGCCACGGCACGACCTTCTCACCGGCGTCGCATCCGCATTTGGTATCGCTATCATGCCGCTTGTACGAAGAGAAGCCGGTCGCACGACCCCTTGTTGCCCGCTGCGACTTGGGCCGGAGCGAAGCTTCGGCTAAGGCTCGACCATGGATTTCGACCAGCTCCTCATCCGCTTCTTCGGCTCGGCCGACATCGCCGCCCTCTCGCCGGGTCAAATCGCCGACGGCGCCGATCGGCTGCGGCTCGAATTCGGCCTGGAAAAGGACAGCGGTCGCCGCTTCGCGCTGTGGTGCCTGATGTACATGCTGGGAATCGCGCCCGACCTTGACGCCTTCGAGGATGAGGCGGACCGCGAAGCCGCACGCGACTTCATGGACGCGGTCGACCAGGAAGCCGAAGAGGACTAAGCTTCCGCGTCTGGCGAAAGGCCGACTTCCGTCCGCCGCACAGACGCCTGCTGACAGCCAGCTCCAGTCCCGTCGACGCCTGTTCTTGGCTTCGAAGCGTCGCCATCCCGTTTTCGGCAGATGGCGCGCCGCTTCGCCGTGGAAGTTCATGCCGCTGGTATCACAGCGCTGCGCTCCGGCTGCCGCAAAGTCGGACCACAGCTTCCGAACCAGCCCTCTTTGGTCTCGCCGCCGCTCTCATTTCACCGGAAAACATTGCTCGGTACATGTAGGACCGCTTCGATTTTTTGCGTCCGCAAGCGACCAACGTCGGCGCCCTCCCGCCATCCCTTTCTGCCCCAGCAGGAGGAGCCCTCCCGTTTCTCAAGCACCGGGCCCGTAAAAGAACTGCATAGTACAATAATACCAATCGTCACGATCGGTATTGTCTAGATGAAACCTTTGTGACAGCATCGTAACACTGGTGCTCGGGGGCACGATTCACAGCCGGCAGGACGCGGCGCGCAGAACGCGTGCCGGGGAACTGATCGCACGTGCGGCATGCACGTGCGGCCGACGACCAGGACTGAAACGGGGGAAGACAATGCTGTTCAAGGGATTGCTGGCCACAAGTTGCTGCGTGGCCGCGCTGGTTTCCATGCCTGCTTCCGCGCAGGTCCTTGCCGACACCACCGACGCCGCGACGCAGGACGCGCCGGTTTCGATCGGCGACCCGGTCGCCTCCGCCAAGCTGGCCGCGGACAGTGCTCGCGACGACACTGCCAGCAGTGACGAGAGCGGCAACGTGATCGTCACCGGCACGCGCATCCAGCGCCCGAACAACCACTCGGCAGCCCCGATCGTCACCACCACTGCGGCAGAAATTGCGGCCCAGGGTGCGACCACGATCGAGGAAGTGCTCAACCGCCTGCCGCAGGTGCAGGTGAACTCCGAGCAGAACTTCAGCGACTCCGAAGGGCGCCAGCGCATCAAGCTGCGCAGCCTCGGCTATGAGCGCACCCTGACCCTGATCGACGGCATGCGTGTCGGCCTCGCCAACACGATCGACGTCGGCATCATCCCGACCGCGCTGGTCGAGCGCATCGACGTGCTCACCGGCGGCGCCTCGTCGGTCTACGGCTCGGACGCGGTGTCGGGCGTCGTCAACTTCATCCTCAAGAAGAACTTCGAAGGCGTCCGCCTCGATGCCAACTACAGCTTCTTCAACCACCACAATCGCGCCAATGCCGTGACGGACGCGGCCGAGCGCGCCGGCTTCAACGGCGTGACCGGCATGACCAACGATGGCGGCCGCGCCGAGATCAACCTTTCGGCAGGCGCCAACCTGTTCGACAACCGCGTCAACATCACCGGCTTCGTCGACTATCGCCAGTCGGAACTGGTACGGCTGCGCGACCGCTCGTTCAGCCAGTGCGAAGTGGTGATGCCGACCAACGACGCGCAGCTCTCCTGCTCGCGCGCCAGCTTCACCCCCGCCGGCACCATCATCCCGCAGGCCGGTCCGAACGCCGGCCAGATCCTGGTCAACAACCCGAACGGCAACGGCACCTTCATCCCGATCAACAGCGGTCCGGCCGGCAGCTCGGCCAACCCCTATGACGACTGGGCCTTCCAGCGTCCGTTTGACCGCATCAACGCCGGCGGCTTCCTCACGGCGCAGATCACCGACCACGTCGAGCTCTACAGCACCGTGCTCTACTATCGCGACAAGTCGTACAACACGCAGCTCAACCGCACCTTCAACTTCGGTGCCTATGGCACCGATCCGTTCCGGGTGAACTGTGACAACCCCTTCCTGTCGGGCTCGCAGGCACAGGTGCTGTGCGGCGAGAACGCTGGCGTCGCGGGCCAGTACGCGCCGATCGACGTGCGCTACCGCTTCGACGGCCTGCCGCTGGTGGAGCAGGAGTTCACCAACGAAGGCTATCGCATCGTCGCCGGCCTGCGCGGGCGCGTGTTCGACGACGTCTGGTCCTATGACGTGGCCGGCATGATCTCGCGCGCGAAGCTCAAGACGATCGACGTGCCCTTCGCGCAATATGCGAACATCAACCGCTCGCTCGACGTCGTGAACGTGAACGGCACGCCGACCTGCCGCTCGGTGGTCGACGGCACGGACCCGAACTGCGTCCCCTTCAACGCGTTTGCGCCGTTCAACACCGACATGGCGACCAACGAGTATCTCTTCGGCGGCGCGACCGGCGGCATCCTGACGCGCGTCCCGCGCCTGCTGCAGTTCGTCGGCACCGTCACCGGCGACCTCGGCAAGTACGGCGTCACCTCGCCGTTTGCCGAACAGGGCATCGCGATCGCGATCGGCGCCGAATACCGCGAGGAGATGGAACGCACGACCGTCAACGAGATCTTCCAGCAGAACAACGGCTACGGCGAGAACCAGCGCGTCACCCAGAACATCCTGGAGGGCAACGTCGAAATCCAGGCGCCGCTCGTCGAGCACCAGTCCTGGACCGAGCTGCTCCAGCTCAACGCCGGCTATCGCCAGTCGAAGTACAACCGCCTCGACGGCAGCTTCGGCACCTGGAAGGTCGAAGGCATCTGGTCGCCGATCAGCGACATCACGCTGCGCGCGTCCTACAACAAGTCGCAGGCAGCGCCGGGCGTGGGCGCGGCAGCGGGCGCGGCCAACGTCTTCTGGAACCAGGGCTTCTACGCCGATCCGTGCGCGCCGCGCGTCAATCCGGCGAACCCGAACGGCCCGCGCCTGGCACCGTCCGCGACGATCGAGCAGTGCCGCAACACCGGCCTTGCCGACAATCTCTACGGCAGCGCGACGCTGATCTGCCCGGACGATCGCTGCACCGTGCGGGAGGGTGGCTTCAACCTCACGCCGGAGACCGCCTACACCACGACCTTTGGTGTGGTGCTGCGCCCGCGCTTCCTGCCGGGCCTCACGGTGTCGATCGATCGCTGGCTGATCGACCTCAAGGATCAGCTCGATTTCCTGCAGCCGCAGAACCTGCTCGCCGAGTGCCTCACCACCGGCAACGACTATTTCTGCCGCGGCGTCGTGCGCAATCCGGACGGCACGCTGTCGAGCTCGCCGGCCACCAGCCCGTCGACCGGCTGGGTCGCGCGCGGTGCAGCGAACGGCTACCGGTCGCAGTCGCATGGCTGGGATTTCCAGGGGCAGTACGACCTGAGCCTGGGGACTGCCGGGCGGCTGGACTTGAGCTTCAACGGCACGCTGATGACGCTCGTCGGCTCCCAGTCGTCGCCGACCGTCGAACCGCGCGATTGCACCGGCTATTGGGGCAACCTGTGCGGCGAGAGCATGCCGAAGTGGGCGCACCAGTTCCGCACCACCTGGACGTCGCCGGATCGCACCGCCAGCGTCTCGCTGAACTGGCGTCATCGCGGCGCCATGCCGCTCGACGTCTATGCGCCCGCCGACACCGGCATTCCGGAGCAGCCGGCGAGCGCGCGTCGCGACCAGTATCCGGGTATCGACGCCTACAACTGGTTCGACCTGGCGTTCAGCTTCGACATCAGCAAGCAGATGACGCTCCGCCTCGCGGCCAACAACATCTTCGACAAGGATCCGCCGATCGTGCCCGACAGCCGCTCGCGGATCGGCCTGCTGCGCGGCAACACGATCATGGGCTACGACCTGCTCGGTCGCCAGCTCGTCGCCGGTGTGTCCGTGCGGATGTAACCCAGACGACGGCCGCCCCCCGGAAGATCGCTTCCGGGGGGCGCTCGCCCAAGATCGCGCCTCGCCGCACGACGCGGCCCCTCTCCCTCGATCGCACGGCAGCAGCGCTTCGCCCGGAAACCGCAGCGCCAGTCCGCCAGTCGCAAGAAGCGCTCGACCTGAGCCGGTCCGACGCATGACCGCTAACGGTTCTCACTACGAGAAACTCAACGCCAGCTGCTGAAAGAGGAAGAGCGTGGGTCGATCTTCCTACAGGAAGTGTCCCAAGCAGGCTCCACGTACACCGCTCACCAAGACGCTTTCGCCTCAGTCGCCGCCGTTATCCTGCTGGAAGTGCCTCTAGGAAGGTGGTGCCGCACAGAGGCCAAAGATGGGCACTCAAATCACTGGAGAATTTGTGTCAATCGTCGCAAAGGGGGCCGCTAAACAAGGGAAGACAGTGGCCCTGCGTTGTGGCAATCACGGACGACACACTGGTGATCAAGAGCATTGAATGGGCATCTCATTTGATCGCGACCGGCGGATCGCAGGCTACCGAACGTCGACCTTCAAGAACGCTTTGGCAGGCTACCTTCGGACGGAAAGCCCAGCCCGCTTGATTGATCTCAAAAGCGTCTTTCCTCACCGAAGGGACGGCGCGATCGTTTATGAGGAGTGCCTCGATCGTGGTTTGATCGATCGCGCCTCCGGGGAAGTTACCGAAGCTGGACTGACGCTCGTCAGATCGAAGATGGTAGCACGGACTCCGCTGGAAAAGGCGAAGAGGGTGCTCGATGAATTTCTTGAACGGGTAGATCAGCTTAATCACGATCCGGAAGCCATCAGCAGGGTAGACGAAGTTTGGCTGTTCGGAAGTTTGATGAGAGAGGAAGCTGCGGTCGGCGACATTGATATTGCCATCGCACGTTCAAGGTCGGACCGCTTCCCAAATCTCGACGCGCAGGTGTGTCAGGCCAAAGCGCTTCTGGCGAACTTCCCTGATGCGCCATCCCGTTGGAGGTGGCCGTGGGACCGGGTCGATTGGCTCTATGGAAGAGCAGTCTTCGGCGCTCGTCGGCATCCTCTGCTAGCCGGTGCGAAGGACGGAATGGACGATCTGGCTTCGCTCGGAGTGCCATGCAAGCTGATATACGATCGTGTCCGCCGTCAGCACCAATGGCACAGATTTGAGGTTGTGATTTAAGGAGGATCTGGGCTTCGTCGTAGTGACGAAGGAACGAAGATGAAGCCCAGATCCTCCAATGTAAAATCGCCCGCCAAGGCCCCAGCAGAGCGGGTAGTGAAGGACATCCGCCGACAGACCCGGCGCCACTTTTCGGCCGAGGACAAGATCCGCATCGTGCTGGATGGCCTGCGCGGGGAAGACAGCATCGCCGAGCTATGCCGCAAGGAAGGCATTGCCCAGAGCCTGTATTACACCTGGTCGAAGGAGTTCATGGAAGCTGGCAAGCGCCGCCTGGCCGGCGACACCGCCCGTGCCGCGACCACCGGAGAGGTCCAGGACCTGCGCCGCGAAGCCCGGGCCCTGAAGGAATGCGTGGCCGATCTGACACTGGAAAACCGTCTGCTCAAAAAAAGCATGGTCGCGGATGGGGGCAACGACGAATGAGATATCCCGCATCCGAGAAGCTCGAGATCATCAGAACCGTCGAGCAGTCGCACCTGTCGTCGA
>NZ_JAKRNR010000060.1:0-7844 GCF_022346685.1 Sphingomonas sp. ACRSK
CCGCCGGCTCAAGACGCTCAGCGGCCTCACACCCTACGAATACATCGCCAAGATCTGGACGTCAGAGCCAGACCGGTTCATCGTCGATCCGATCCACCAGATGCCGGGACTGAACACCTAGGAACCGTCGCTCTCGGTTGAGGCACCATGGTTGCCCCGGTGCGTTGACCTCTCTCGAGAGGAGAGTGAAGATGCCCGCAAAGCCCGCCGCCCAGCAGAAGACCGCCGGTGCCGCGCTCAGCGCCAAGCGCGGCGACACCCCGAAGTCGAAGCTGAAAGGTGCCTCCAAGAGCATGGAGGACTCCATGAGCGAGAAGCAGCTGGAGGAGTTTGCGCACACCAAGCGCAAGGGAAAGCCCGAGCACGACAGCAAGGGCTGAACCATGACCGACTTCGCTGCCGCCCGCGCCAGGATGGTGGACGTGCAGATCGCGCGGCGTGGCATTCGCGACGCGGCGGTGCTCGACGCGATGCGCACGGTGCCGCGCGAACGTTTCGTACCGAAGGCGCTTGCCGAATTCGCGTATGAGGACACGCCCCTGCCGATCGGGGCGGAACAGACGATCTCCCAGCCGTTCATCGTGGCGGCCATGATCGAGGCGGCCATGATCGAGGCGGCCGAGATCGGGCGGCAGGATCGGGTGCTGGAGGTGGGGGCCGGATCCGGCTACGCCGCCGCCGTTCTCGGCCAGGTCGCCAATCAGGTGTTCGCCGTCGAACGGCATGCGCAGCTCGGCACCGCAGCGGCGGCGCGGATCGAGGCGCTCGGCTACGACAGCGTCCGGATCGAGAGTGGCGACGGCAGCGGCGGACTGCCGGCCGAAGCTCCGTTCGACGCGATCCTGGTGTCCGCGGGCGGGCCGGATGTACCCCATGCGCTGAAGCAGCAACTGGCGGTGGCGGGCACCTGATCGTGCCGGCGGGAGAACCGGGCGATCAAAAGCTCTGCAAGGTGACCCGCATCACCGAGGATAGCTTCGAGGAGCAGAACCTCGGCGCCGTCACGTTCGTGCCGCTGATCGGCGCCCATGGCTGGCCGGAGGATGGCAGCCGCTCGGCGAGCAATCACACCCCCGGCGCCTCGCGCAAGCAGACGCTGCCGGAGATGATCGCCGAAGCGGCAGAGCCGCTGCCCGCGTTCGACGATCCGGCATTCGGCCGCCTGTTCGATCGGTTCGCGGATCGCCGGGTGCTGCTGCTGGGGGAGGCGAGCCACGGCACCAGCGAATTCTACCAGGCGCGTGCCGCCATCACTCGGCACCTCGTCGAGCACCACGGCTTCACCATCGTCGCGGTCGAGGCGGATTAGCCGGATGCCGCCACCGTCGACCGCTTCGTCCGCCATCGCGAGCCGCGGCCCGGCGCGGAAACGCCGTTCCAGCGCTTCCCCACCTGGATGTGGCGCAACACCGACGTCCAGGCGCTGATCCGCTGGATGCACGCGCACAATGCCGACAGGCCGATGCACGACCGTGCCGGCTTCTACGGGCTCGACATCTACAACATGTCCGGGTCGATTGGCGCGGTGCTCGACTATCTGGACCGGATCGATCCCGAAGCCGGTGCCGCGGCGCGCGAGCGGTACGGATGCCTCACGCCCTGGCAGAAGAACCCGGCGACCTATGGCCGCGCGGCGCTCAGCCGGGGCTATGCCGAGTGCGAGCGGGCCGTGATCGAGCAGTGCCAGGCCTTGCTCCAGAAGCAGCTCGACTATGCGGCGGAGGACGGCGACGATTTCCTGGATGCGGCGCAGAACGCGCGGCTGGTCGCGTCGGCCGAGCGCTACTACCGGATCATGTACTATGGCGGCGCGGAGAGCTGGAACCTGCGCGACACGCACATGTTCGAGACCCTGCGCCATCTGCTGGATGCCAAGGGGCCGGACGCCAAGGCGATCGTCTGGGCGCACAACAGCCACATCGGCGACGCGCGTGCGACCGACATGGGGCAGGTGCGGGACGAGCTGAACATCGGGCAGTTCTGCCGCGAGGAGTGGGGCGATGCGGTCGCGTCTATCGGCTTCGGCACCCATAGCGGCACCGTGGCCGCAGCGACTGACTGGGACGGCGACATGGAGGTGAAGCGCGTCAATCCCTCCCGTCGCGACAGCTATGAGCGGCTATGCCACGACAGCGGCACCGAGCGGTTTCTGCTCGATCTTGCGCCCGGACGGCACGAGGCGCTGCGGCGCGCGTTGGCGGAACCGCGGCTGGAGCGCTTCATCGGCGTCATCTATCGCCCCGACACGGAGCGCTGGAGCCACTATAGCGACGCGGTCCTGCCCGAGCAGTTCGACGCCTATGTGTGGTTCGACACGACCCGCGCCGTGACGCCGCTGGGTCCGGAGCACCATCGCGGCATGCCCGAGACCTATCCGTTCGGCGAGTGACGATCGGCCCACGAGAAGGGCCTGCCCAAGTTTCAGGAGGCACAGATGCACGAGAGCAAATCGGTACGGGTGCACGCATTTGGTGGGCCGGAGGTGCTGCGGGTCGAACCGGTCCCGATCCCCCAGGCCAAGGATGACGAGGTGCTGGTCCGGGTCGCCGCCGCCAGCCTGAATCCTGTCGACTACAAGACGCGCGAGGGCGAGTTCCCGCCGGTCGGCGAGGACGCGCTGCCCGCCATTCTGGGCCGCGACCTTGCCGGGACGATCGAGGCGGTCGGCACCCGTGCGCACTATATGCTTCGCAAGGGCGACCCCGTGTTCGCCTTCATCGGCTTCGATCGCGGTGGGCAGAGCGGATATGTGGTGGTGAAGGCGCTGGAGCTTGCCGCCGCGCCAGCTTCGATCGATCTCGTGCATGCGGCCGCGGTGCCGCTGGCGGGCATGACGGCGTGGCAGGGGCTGTTCGACCACGGCGGCTTGCAGGCGGGGCAACGCGTGCTGATCCACGGCGGTGCCGGTGGCGTGGGACACCTCGCCGTCCAATTCGCCAAGGCAAAGGGCGCGACGGTGTTCGCGACCGCGGGGACGAACGATCTCGACTATGTCCGCTCGATCGGCGCGGATACGGCGATCGACTACAAGAACCAGCGGTTCGAGGACGTCGCAACCGACATCGACCTCGTGCTCGACCTGGTCGGCGGCGAGACGCAGACCCGGTCCTTTGCCGTGCTGCGCGATGGCGGCACGCTCGTCTCCACGCTCGATGTCGCCGAACCCGACAAGGGCAGGGACCGCAACATCCGCGTGCCGGAACGCTGGCTGGCACAGGTCAACACGAAGCAGCTCGGCGAAATCGCGGCGCTGATCGACGCGGGCAAGGTGAAGGTCGAGGTTGCCGCGGTGTTTCCCGTCGAAGACGCGTCCTCTGCATACGAGCGGCTGGAGAAGGGCCATGTCCGCGGAAAGATCGTGCTGACCTTCTAAATCGGCGGCGCGGGCGGTCGGTCAGCACCGGCATAGGACTCAGCCGTTCCCCTTCGATGCGGATGCCGCGGGCTCCTGCTCAAAAGGCTCCGGTGCCACGAAGCTGATCTGGCCCAGGCGCCAGGATCGTTCCGGATCCCCCGTCCAATAGGTCGCGGGATCCACCCTTTGTTCAGGAGGCGTCGCGCCGATCACTTGCGCGCGGATGATGCGCCCGGTTTCGCGCAACCGGACCTCCGCGCCCGGGAAGCGGGCTCTGAGTAGCTGGTCTATTGCGGCGGCATCTTCGGCGATCTTCGGGCTGTCGAGAGCCCGCGGCGTTCCGTCCACGAGCTCGGCCGTTGCCGCACGAAGGGCGCGCAATCCGTCGTTGAGGATGTCGAGAGCAATGATGCCCGCCGCCACGGCATCGGCCCACCAATAGCCGAGCCCGATTCCGATCACGCCACCGATCCCGGCGATGCCGGTCATCCAGTTCGCCTTCTGGGTCTGCGCGTCGGTAAACAGCGTCTTGTCGTTGAGTGCCCTGGCCAGCGGCAGCTTCAGCCGGCCGAGCACCAGCGGCACCACGATCGAATAGACCTGGGCTGCGACCATGACCCAGCCGAGCCATAATTCGTGGCCAAGGACGTCGACGGCGGCGATGGTGGCATGTTCCTGCGCGAACAGGCTCATTGCGGAGTTCACCAGCAAGCTCCCGCCGAGCGCCGTCAGCGCTGCCGCCGCGATGGCGAAGGCGAGGCTGGGCGCGCGCTGGAACCCGTTCGGAAAGCGTGTCGTCGGCGCCCAGCGCTCGATCCGGACGGCAACGAGGAACACGATCGGCGGGATCAGGCTCAGGCAATCCTCGATCCAGGCCGTCTTCATCGTCTGGCTGGATCCCATTGCCGCGCCCATCACGGCGATCACGCTGATCGTCCAGGCGATCGACCACCATTCCAGCCGCTCGGCGCGGCGCATCAGCGGCACGGACGCTTCGGGCAGGGCGTTGCTCATCGTGCCACCTTCCTTGCCTCTCGTTGCACCAGCACAATCCATGCGTTCTCGCCGTTGCGGGTCACCGCATGGTCGTTCAGCGTGTTTGCCGCTGCCGTCTCGGACGCGAGCGGGGGGCCAAGCGTGACGCGGGTCTTCCAAGGTGTGTCTTCGGCGAAACGCCCGCCGACCACGATGTCGAGGTCGCCAGCTTCCAGTCGCAGCAGCAGCGCCTCTTGCCCGTCGCGGGTCACGGCCGGGTTCGCCCCGGTGTCCTTCGCCAAGGCTGCGATCAGGGCGTCGGCACGGCGGATGCTCTGGAGATCGGCGCCATCGACCATTCCGACGTGCAGGATCCGTTCTCGCCGGATGCGTTCGAGGCTGCCGTCCGGATCGCGCGGGATGTCCCCGCAGCTGGCTAACAGGGAGAAGAAGAGGGGGAACAGGGCTCGCATGCGCCACCCCATATCGGATTTCGCCCGATTACCGAATCAGGGGGAAGCCGAGCTGGCTGCGGTCCGCGAAGAAGGGCGGAACGATACGCCGCCAGGCTTGCATTCTGTCGATCGTGGGCCCGCCGGGGCACCAGCTGCCCGTCGTCGGGAGCAGGGCGCGCCTTCGCGTCCTGCTCCCGGGCACTCGCCTCAATCGGGCAGCGCATAGGCGATCAGCGCGTCGCTGACCGGCGTTTCCATGAAGTGGTGTCCGCCCGCCATGATCACCAGATACTGCTTGCCGTTCGCTTCATAGGTCATCGGCGTCGCCTGACCGCCGCCCGGCAGCACATCCTGCCAGATCGTCTTGCCGGTGCGCAGGTCGATCGCCCGGATCAGATTGTCAGTGGCCGCGGCGATGAACACCAGTCCGCCGGCGGTCACCACCGCGCCACCGTTGTTGGGCGTGCCGATGGTGAAGGGCAGCATCGAGGGGATGCCGAACGGCCCGTTGGTGCGTGCGGTCCCGAACGCACGGTCCCAGATGATCTTGCCGTCGGCCATGTTGATCGCCCGGATGCCGCCATAGGGAGGCTCCTTGCACAGCATGCCGGTGCCGTTCTTCGAGAAAGGCCAGAACTTGTTGCGCCAGCCGGCATTCACGTCGACCGCATAGGGCGTGTTCGCCTGCGGATCGCCGGCACCCTCCGCGCCGCCGATGTCGCCGCGCGCCTGATCGCGCGGCGCCCAGCCCCGCTTGTTCGCCTCGGCACGGGGCACCAGCGTGACGTAGTTGGGCATGTCGTTGTAGTTGGCGACGATCACCCCGCGCTGCGGGTCGATCGCGATGCCGCCCCAATCGGTGCCGCCGTTATAGCCGGGATATTCGATTGAGCGACGCCCGGCCTCGGGCGGCGTGAAGAAGCCCTTGTAGCTCGCCCTGCGGTATTGGATGCGGCAGATCATCTGGTCGATCGGCGACATGCCCCACATGTCGCGCTCGGTCAGGTCGGGCTTGCGCAGCGTATGCCACAGCGACACCGGCTGGGTGGCGGCGCGCTGCTCCGGTTCGACGCCGCCGGAGGGGGCACGGATCTCCCCCACCGGCGTCAGCGCGCGGCCGTTACGCCGGTCCAGCACATAGATGTCGCCCTGCTTCGACGGCAGCACCAGCGCCGGGGTGCCCTTGAAGTCGACCAGCGTCGCCTGCGCGCCGAAGTCATAATCCCACACATCGTTGCGCACCGCCTGGAAGCGCCAGCGTGGCTTGCCGGTGGTCACGTCGATCGCGACCAGCGAGGTTGCGAACCGCTTCTCCTCGGGCCGGCGAAGGCTGGAGTAATAATCCACCGCCGCATTGCCCATCGGAAGATAGACCAGACCCAGCTGCTCGTCGCCCGAGGCGATCGTCCACATGTTGGGGGTGCCGCGTGCCCAGGTCTGGCCCTCGGGCGGATAACCGCTCCACTGCGGGTTCATCATGTCCCACGCCCAGCGTAGCTGTCCGGTACGGGCGTCGAAACCCTGGATCACGCCAGAGGGCGCCCAGCGGTCCTGTCCATCCAGCACCTGATGCCCGGTCACCAGCACGCCGCGTACCAGCGTCGGCGGCGAATTGATCGACACGAAGCCCGGCGGCACCTCTCCCATGCCGATCTTGGCATCCGTCTGGCCGTTGGTGCCGAAATCCGGGCACAGCCGGCCGCTGCGTGCATCCACGGCGATCAGGCGCGCGTCGAGCGTGCCTTCGATGATCCGGGTCGCACAAGCCTGGTCGGCTGCCATGCCCGGAACCGCATAATAGACGACGCCGCGGCACGCTGCGGTATAGGGGATCGCCTCGTCCGGCACCTTGGGATCGTAGCGCCAGCGCTCCCGGCCCGTCGCTGCCTCCAGCGCGATCATGATGTTCTTGGGGGTGCACAGATAGAGGGTGTCGCCGATCTTCAGCGGCGTCGTCTCCGCGCCATAGGTGTTCCGGATTTTCTCCGACTTCGGCAGGTCGCCGGTGTGGATCACCCACGCCCGCTTCAGCTTGCCGACGTTTGCCGGATTGATCTGCGCCAGCGGCGAGTAGCGCCGGGCGCTGTACGTGCCGCCATAGGCCGGCCAGTCGGCGCCGACCTGCTGGCCGGACGGATCCGCCATGCCGGCGGTGCCGGGTGCGGGCAACTGGCTCCAGATCGGATTGGGCGCATTGGCGTCCGCCACCCACAGGTTCACCCCGGTGACCAGCACCGCCGCCGCCACGCCGCCCAGCGCCAGCTGCCAGCGGTTGCGCCGCCAGCTCAGCGTCGGCATCACGAGCAGCACGGCGACCAGCAGCACGACGGGCGCGACGATCCGCGGCACCAGCGCCCAGGCATCCGGACCCGATTCCCACCAGGCCCATATGAAGGTGACAGCGACGATGCCGAGATACAGCCAGCCGCCGGCAAGCCGCCCCTTGATGAGCAGAGCGCCTGCCACCGCCATCGCGACGCCGACGACCAGATAATAGAGGGACCCGCCCAGCATGGCGAGCCATGCGCCTCCTGCCGCCAGGATCAGTCCGATCAGCGCGATCACGGCGCCGACGACGATCGAACTCCAGCTACCCCAGCGGCGTGTTTCTGGACCCGCCTGCACTTGCGAAGGGGGACTGCCGAAGGAAGAGGTTCCGGAGTCGGTCACGACGGGGCTCCTTCACGACGACCGTTGCCGCGCAAGCTATGCTGCTTCACCAGCGCGCAGCGCCCTTTCCGGTCGGATCGAAGTCTGAGTTGCTGCAAGGGACCTGGGACCATAGTCGCAAGATCAGCTATGGGTTGGATCGGCCAAGATCGCCTCGGGTGCGTCGTCGTGGTCATGCTCGCCCTCCTCAACGGATGGAGAATGGACGGAGTTTGCATCCGTTCCATGAATGGCTTTGACCGGCAGAGTATTTGGGTGCTGCTGACAGGTGACGTTCTCCCTGTTTTTTCATCCAAGCTGAGTGAGAGTTTTCCGGCCCTTTAAAGCCTGTGTGCAAGGAGCTGGGACATGAAGAAGTCGAGGTACACGGAAGAGCAGATCGCGTTCGC
>NZ_JAKRNR010000061.1:0-7385 GCF_022346685.1 Sphingomonas sp. ACRSK
GACCCCGCCCGTCCGCTCCCGGCCCAAGCGTGAGGTCCACGAGGCGCCCAAGCGCGCCACCGCGCCCCGGCCGGAGGGTGCCGCCTCCCCCGCCAACCTGCGCGGCAAGGCGACCGAGATCGCCGCCCCACCGGTGCCGATCGTCCTCCAGCCGCCGCCGCTGGTCACCGCCGAGATCGCCGGCATCGGCAGCCAGGCGAACACCGGCGGCGCCCCGGTCAAGGGAGCCGGCACCGGCAGCGGCGGCGTTGGGAACGGCACCGGCAGCGGTGCGGGCGGGGATGGCGACGGCGGCGGCGGTGGTGGCGCAGGCGAGACTCCGCCCCGCTGGCGCCGCGGCCAGCTGCGCGATTCCGACTATCCCTCCGCCCTCACCCAGGCCGGCATCGGCGGCACCGTCGGCGTGCGCTACGTGGTCGAGACCAACGGCCGCGTCGGCCGCTGCGACGTCACCGATTCGAGCGGCAGCGCCCAGCTCGACGCGCTCACCTGCCGCCTGATCCAGCAGCGCTTCCGCTTCGATCCTTCCCGCGATGCCGAGGGCCGGCCGGTCGCCTCGACCATCGTCGAGAACCACGAATGGATCCCGGAGCCCGGCGAGGGATCGGACGAACGCTGACGGTTTGGCAAAACCGCCGAGTCCCACCCTCCCCCAGCCCTCGCGTTTCGCCTAAGGGACCGGCCATGATTCGCCGCCTCCTCTTCGCGCTCGCCCTCGTCTTCGTCGCCTCGCCCGCCCAGGCCTATTGGGAATATGGGCATGAGAGCGTCGCCGCGATCGCTTATCGCAACGTCTCGCCCGCCACCCGCGCGAAGATCGACGCGCTGCTGCGCCAGCAGAAGCTGCTGGAGACGCCTACCTGCCCCGCCCGCACGGTCGAGGAGGCGAGCGTCTGGGCCGATTGCGTGAAGCCGCTGGGCGAGCGGTTCAGCTACGCCTTTTCCTGGCACTATCAGAACGTCGACGTGTGCAAGCCGTTCGATCTCAAGTCGGCATGCAAGGACGGCAATTGCGTCTCGGCGCAGATCACCCGCGACATGAAGCTGTTGAAGGACCCCAAGGTCCCCGTCCGCGAGCGGGTGCAGGCGCTGGTGTTCCTGATCCACTTCGTCGGCGACCTGCACATGCCGCTCCACGCCGGCGACCGTGGCGACCTGGGCGGCAACCGCGTCAAGGCGCGCTACGGCATCTACGGGCCGGATCGCTTCAATCTCCACAGCGTCTGGGACGGCCCGCTCACCGAGCGCGCGGTCTCCCCTCCGCCGTCGATCTTCCGCACCTACACCGCCCAGGAGCGCTCGATGCTCGCCGGCGGCAGCGTCGAGGACTGGAGCCGCCAGAGCTGGGAGATCAGCCGCGACTATGCCTATGCCAGCGCCTTCGGCGGCGATGCCTGCGGGCCGGTGCCGGAAGGCCGGGTGATGCTCGACCAGGCGACCATCGACAGGCTCCTGCCCGTCGCCAAGCTGCAGGTCGAGCGCGGCGGCCTCCGCCTCGCCCGGCTGCTGGACGAGGCGCTCGGCTGAACCACCCGTCCGGATCCCGTTCCCCGAACGGGCGCTCTTCTCTCCCATGGCGACTGCCGCGCCGGTGGAACGGCTGGCCGCTGTGGGCCTCGGTGGCTTCACCTTCCGTTCAGGCGGGGGGACGCCTTTGAAAGGCCCGTTTCACGGGGCTCTTCGGGCGGCGCAGGGAGCGCCGACCGGTCCTTAAAGGGAGGATGAAGATGCGTATCCGTTCCATGATTCTCTTGGCCGCAGGCGCTGCGTCGCTCGCCGCCTGTTCCAAGGACCCGCCTGTCGCCACCACCCCGCCGCCGCCGCCGGGCGCGGTTTCGGGTAGCGTCGCTGCCGATCGCGACGGCGACGGCATCATCGACGGCTATTACACCTCGGACGGCATCTATCACCCGCTCGCGCCGCCGGCACCTCCGCCCCCGCCGCCGCCGCCGCCCACCCCGCGGGGAGAACGCGGCTGATCCGTCTCGACCGGGGGATGCGGCACTGCCGCATCCCCGCCATTCTGCTTCTGATCGCCACCGCCGGAACCGGGCTCGTCCCGACCGGGGATGCGCGCGCCTATGCCCAGGCGAAGAAATCCGCACCTGCCCGGAAACCCGCCGCAAAGAAGCCGGCACCCAAGAAGGCGACGGCAAAGCCCGCGCCCAGCGAGCCGGAGGCGACCCCCGCCACCCGCGCCGTCGCGGTGCAGATCCGCGAGCAGGCCGGCGGCAAGGTCAAGGGCTTCTACGCCGATCGCGGCTTCTGGCCGATCTGGGCGGCGAGCGGCCGGCTGGGTCCGGAGGCCGACGCCTTTGTCGACATGGTCGAGACCGCCGACCTCGATGGCCTGCGCCCCAACAGCTACGGGCCGGATGCGCTGCGCAAGGCGGTGGTCACAGCGCGCAGCGGCGATCCCGTCGCCGTCGCCCAGGCCGAACTCGCGCTCTCGCGCGCGCTTGCCGACTATGTGGCGGACGTCCGCCGCCCGCGCGACACGGGCATGACCTACCTCGACGCCGAGGTGAAACCGCGCAAGCTCAAGGCCGAAAACGTGCTGCGCGCGGCCGTGCTCACCAAGTCGTTCGCAAGCTACATCCGCGACATGGGCTGGATGAGCCCGCACTACCTGCGCCTACGCACGCTGCTGGCGACCCCGGGCCTGTCCCCGGACGACCGCGCGCGACTGCGCATCAACCTCGATCGCGCGCGCCTGCTGCCCGGCGCCTGGACGCGCCACATCGTCGTCGATGCCGCCTCGGCACGCCTCTATTTCTATCAGGGCGGCAAACAGGTCGGCACCATGCGCGTCGTCGTCGGCACGCCGCAGACGCAGACGCCGATGCTCGCCGGCATGGTCCGCTACGCGATCCTCAACCCCTATTGGAACGTGCCGACCGACCTCGTCCAAAAGAAGATCGCCCCCAAGGTGCTCGCCGGTCGACCGCTCACCGCCATGGGGTTCGAGGCGCTGTCCGACTGGAGCGAGAACGCCACCAGGCTCGATCCCAAGGCGATCGACTGGCACGCCGTTGCCGCCGGCCAGCAGGAAGTGCGCGTGCGCCAGTTGCCCGGCCCCGCCAACTCGATGGGCCGCGTCAAGTTCATGTTCCCCAACGAGCTCGGCATCTACCTGCACGACACCAACGAGAAGGCGCTGATGAAGAAGCCCGCCCGGCACTTCAGCAACGGCTGCGTGCGGCTGGAGGATGCGCCGACACTCGGCAAATGGCTGCTCGGCAAGCCGATCACCACCGTCGCCAAGAAGCCGGAACAGGCCGCCCCCCTGCCCCAGGCGGTCCCCGTCTACCTCACCTATTTCACCGCCACCGCCGCCCCCAAGGGCGTCGCCTTCCTCCCCGACGTCTACGGCCGCGACACCCGCGGCTGACGGCGAAGGCGACGTGCGGGTTCGTTAGGGCGGTGGCAACTTCCGCCTGCCACCGTCCCGCCATGAGCAATCGCTTCCCGCACCTGCGGCCGGGCCAGGCGGCCCTGAGCTCGTTCGGCTCGCGCCGCGCCTCGGCACGTCGTCTGGGCTATCCGGCGATCGTCGCCGGCGGCTGCGCGCTGGTGTTCGCAGCGAGCTGGATCGCGACCCCGAACGTCCAGCAATGGTGGGCGCGGACCTCCCGCTCGGAACCGTCCGCGGCGGTGGAGACAGTGCAGGACCCTGAAGCGGCCGAGCGCTCCGTCTACTTCAGCGGCTGCAGCGAGGCGCGCGCCGCGGGCGCCGCACCCATACACCGCGGCTCCCCCGGCTATCGCGCGGGAATGGACGGGGACGGCGACGGGGTCGCCTGTGAGTCCTACGGCGGGAGCAGCGGTGGCGGCGGCTACAGCTTTCGCCGCCACCGCCGCCGCCACTGATCAGCCCAGCGCCGACTTCAGCTTGGCGAAGAAGCCCTGGCTTTCGGGGCATTCCTCGCCCGTCTCGGTCTCGCGGAATGCTTCCAGCAGCTCGCGCTGCTTGGCCGACAGCCGCGTCGGCGTCTCCACCTCGACGCGCACCACCAGGTCGCCGAAGCCGCGGCCCTGCAGCACCGGCATGCCGGCCCCGCGCTGGCGCAGCTCGCGGCCCGACTGGATGCCGGCCGGGATGCGGATCGTGCGCACGTCGCCGTCGAGCCCCGGGATCTCGATCTCGCCGCCCAGCGCCGCGGTCGTGAAGCTGATCGGTGTGCGCGCGTAGAGCGTCGTGCCCTCGCGCTCGAACAGCGGGTGCCGCTTCACGTGCATGAAGATGTAGAGGTCGCCAGCCGGCGCCCCGCGCGCGCCCGCCTCGCCCTCGCCGGTCAGGCGGATGCGCGTGCCCTCGTCGACGCCCGGCGGCACGTTGACCGACAGCGTCTTGGTCTGCTCGACCCGGCCCTCGCCGTGGCAGGCCGGGCACGGATCGCTGATCACCTGGCCCGCGCCATGGCAGGTCGGGCAGGCGCGCTCGACCACGAAGAAGCCCTGCTGCGCGCGCACCTTGCCGTGGCCGGCGCAGGTCGTGCAGGTCTTTGCCGCGGTCCCGGGCTTGGCACCGCTGCCGCCGCACGGGCCGCAGGCGCTGGAGACGTCGACGGTGATCTCGGTCGCCTTGCCATGGAACGCCTCGTCGAGCGTGATCTCCATGTCGTAGCGCAGGTCGGCGCCCCGGCGCGGTCCCGCGCGCCCGCCGCCGCGGCCGCCCATGAACTCGCCGAACACGCTTTCGAAGATGTCGGAAAAGCCGCCGAAGTCCTGCGGGCCGGCGCCGCCGCCCCCGCCCTGGCGGAACGCGGCATGGCCATAGCGGTCGTAGGCCGCGCGCTTCTGCGGGTCCTTCAGCACCTCATAGGCTTCGGACACGGCCTTGAACTTGGCCTCCGAATCCTTGCACCCGGCATTGCGGTCCGGATGGTACTGCATCGCGAGCTTGCGATAGGCGGACTTGAGCGTCGCGCCATCGGCGGTGCGCTCGCATCCGAGCAGTTCGTAATAGTCGACTTCGGTGCTCATGCCGCTTCCATCTGCCGCCGCTCGCAGCACCCGGGGGTGTGCATCGCGTCGGCCGTCCCCCGGGCGCAGGCCGCGGTCCAGGGCCACCCGCGGCGCCGTGTGTTGGTCTCGTCCCCAGCTCGCACCGGGTCCGAATCAAACGCCGGGTCACCCCCTGCCCCTCCGCTCCCGAAGGACCGGCGGAAGCGGAGGCGACCCGGCAGCGTCTTACTTCTTGCTGTCGTCGACTTCGGAGAATTCCGCGTCGACCACATCGTCGTCCTGAGCGGCAGCACCGCCTTCGGCACCCGGCGAAGCCTCGGCCTGCTGCTGCTTCTCGTAGATCGCCTGACCCAGCTTCATCGCCACCTGAGCGAGTTCCTGCGCCTTGGTGGTCATCTGGTCGGCGTCGCCGCTTTCCACTGCCGCCTTGGTCTCGGCGATCTTGCCCTCGATCTCGCTCTTCAGGCCCGCATCGACCTTGTCGCCATTGTCGGCCAGCTGGCGCTCGGTGGTGTGCACCAGGCTTTCGGCGTTGTTCTTCGCCTCGGCCGCCGCACGGCGCTTCTTGTCCTCCTCGGCGAAGTTCTCGGCATCACGCACCATCTGGTCGATGTCGCTGTCCGACAGACCGCCCGAAGCCTGGATGCGGATCTGCTGCTCCTTGCCCGTGCCCTTGTCCTTGGCAGAGACGTTGACGATGCCGTTGGCGTCGATGTCAAAGGTGACCTCGATCTGCGGCACGCCACGCGGCGCTGGCGGGATGCCGACCAGGTCGAACTGGCCCAGCATCTTGTTGTCCGCCGCCATCTCGCGCTCGCCCTGGAACACCCGGATGGTGACCGCCTGCTGGTTGTCGTCCGCCGTCGAATAGACCTGCGACTTCTTGGTCGGGATGGTCGTGTTGCGGTCGATCATCTTGGTCATGATGCCGCCCAGCGTCTCGATGCCCAGCGACAGCGGGGTCACGTCGAGCAGCAGCACGTCCTTGACGTCGCCCTGCAGCACGCCGGCCTGGATCGCGGCACCGATCGCCACGACCTCGTCCGGATTGACGCCGGTGTGCGGCTCCTTGCCGAAGAAGTCCTTCACGACCTGGCGCACCTTGGGCATGCGGGTCATGCCGCCGACCATCACGACCTCGTCGATCGCGCTCGCCTTCACGCCCGCGTCGGCCATCGCCTTGCGGCACGGCTCCAGCGTGCGCTGGATCAGATCATCGACCAGCCGCTCCAGGTCGGCGCGGTTGATCGTCTTCACCAGGTGCTTCGGCCCGTTCTGGTCCGCGGTGATGAAGGGCAGGTTGACCTCGGTCGACTGTGCCGAGGACAGCTCGATCTTCGCCTTCTCGGCCGCTTCCTTCAGCCGCTGCAGCGCCAGCTTGTCCTTGGTGAGGTCGATGCCCTCGGCCTTCTTGAACTCGTCCGCCAGGAACTGCACGACCTTCGAATCGAAGTCCTCGCCGCCCAGGAAGGTGTCGCCGTTGGTGGCCTTCACCTCGAACACGCCGTCGCCGATCTCCAGGATCGAGATGTCGAACGTGCCGCCGCCCAGGTCATAGACCGCGATGGTCTTGTTGTTGTCCTTGTCCAGGCCATAGGCGAGCGCGGCCGCGGTCGGCTCGTTGATGATGCGCAGCACTTCCAGGCCGGCGATCTTGCCCGCGTCCTTGGTCGCCTGGCGCTGGGCGTCGTTGAAATACGCCGGCACCGTGATCACGGCCTGCGTCACGGTCTCGCCCAGATAGCTCTCGGCGGTTTCCTTCATCTTCTGGAGCGTGAAGGCGCTGATCTGCGAAGGCGAATATTCCTCGCCGCCCGCTTTCACCCACGCGTCGCCGTTGGGGCCGCGTGCGATGCTGTAGGGCACCAGCTCGGTGTCCTTCTTGGTGACGGGATCGTCGAAGCGGCGGCCGATCAGGCGCTTCACCGCAAAGATCGTGTTGTCGGGGTTGGTGACCGCCTGGCGCTTGGCCGGCTGGCCGATCAGTCGCTCCCCGTCCTTGGCGAACGCGACGATCGACGGCGTGGTGCGCGCACCTTCCGCATTCTCGATCACCTTGGGGCTGCCGCCTTCCATCACTGCGACGCAGCTGTTGGTGGTGCCCAGATCGATCCCGATTACTTTAGCCATATTCCCTCGTAGGCCCCCGGCTCGTGTCAAACCATCGAAACACGCCCCCGTGACTGGGCGGCGCGTCGTTACGCTGGGGCATATAGGTGGGGTTCCGCTTGCCGCAAGATTGCGTGGAACCTATCCGTTTCGCGAGAGTGAACCGGCCGTGCCCGCCGCCCGGCCCAAGGGGGAAACCACCATGTCCGCCACCACCGCCGCCGCCCTCGCCCGCCTGCGCCGCCCGGGCCTCCGGGCGCTTGGGCGGTGCCGCAGGCGGCGAGCAGGGGGAGGGCGAAGAGGGGGAG
>NZ_JAKRNR010000062.1:0-7190 GCF_022346685.1 Sphingomonas sp. ACRSK
CCGTGTCGAGCAGCGGCGTATTAGGAACGTCTACCATCGGCAGGGCTTAGCGCGACCCGCGCGCAGTGTCGATTGCCGGAAACGGAAGGTCGGCGGCCTAGCGGCAACGGGTTCAGGAAATAGGCCATGCTCGCGGCCAGTACCTGGTGGTGCAGCACCGCCCAGACATAGAGCAGCCAGTTGGCCGCGATCAGCACCGCGCTCGCCGCCAGCATCGCCATGGTGCGGGGATTGCGCAGCACCGCCCACAAGGAGGCGCGACGGCCCAGCACCAGCACGATCGGCACCAGCAGCACGACGGACCACAGCACCCGCTGCGCCACGATCTCGCCGGCGTCCACCTGATCGAGAAGGTGGAAATAGAGCGGCAGCAGACCCCACAGGCCATAGGCGGTGGCGCCGTGGATCAGGCCGCGGCGGCTTTCAGGCTGTTGCGTCATGATTTCGAGACCCGCGGTGGTGGGGGAGAAGCGCCGCTGCCGTGCCGCCAAAGCGCTGCCATGTCCACTCGCTTCGGATGGTCGCACGCCGGTCTGCACGGCTTCTGCACCGAAGCGCCATGGTTTCCGGTCGACCGCTTCCGCGCGACCTCGACGGGCGCTGCCTAGTCCCGGGCCGATCAAGGGAGATCGGCATGACCGCCAGCACGCACCGACCACGTTTCACCTTCCTCCGCAAAGCGCTCGGCGCCGTCGCGCTGATCGCGGTGGCGCAACTGCTCTTCTATGGCGAAGAGCCAGGCGCCACCCTCGGCGTCTTCGCGCTGGCCTGGACCGCGGTGGTCGCGCTCACGCGTCCCGACCTGCGCCGCAACCGGGCTGCGCTAGCCGCGCTGCTGGTAGCGGCCGCCTTCGGTTTCGCGCTGGTGGACGACCCCGACCCCCTCGACTGGTGCCTGTTCTGGGCGGCGCTCGCCTCCGCGGCGCTGCTCCCGCAGCACCGGTTCGGGACCGCGATTGGCTGGACCGGGCGGCTGTTCCTCCACGGCCTGCTCACTCCGTTGGCGCTGCTGCAGGACATGGTACGCCTGCGGAAGGTCTCACCCGCGCGGCCGGGGACCGGGCCAGTGGCGGTTCTCACGATCCTCGCGCTGCCGCTCCTGGGCGGCGCGACCTTTCTCGCGCTGTTCGCCACCGCCAATCCGCTGATCGGCAATGCCTTTGCCGCGATCCGCGTCCCCGATCTCAGCTCGGCCGTTTTTCATCTGATCTTCTGGTCGTTCGCGCTGCTGCTGGTCTGGCCCAGCCTGCGGCCGCGCCACGCCATGCTGCGGATCGGCGACGCCTTTGCGCTCGCGGGGCCGCGCGCACCGGACGTGCCGATCGCGACCCTCACCCTGTCGCTCGTGACCTTCAACGCGATCTTCGCGATCGAGAATGCGCTCGACCTCACCTTCCTGTGGAGCGGCGCGCCGCTGCCGGACGGCGTCACGCTCGCCGACTATGCCCATCGCGGCGCCTATCCGCTGATCGTGACGGCGCTGCTCGCCGGCGCGTTCGTGCTCGTCGCGGCCCGTCCCGGCAGCAGCGGCGCCCGCAGCCCGCTCGTCCGGCGGCTGATCCTGCTCTGGGTGGCGCAGAACCTGCTGCTCGTCGCCTCCAGCATCCTGCGCACCCTCGACTATGTCGACGCCTTTTCGCTCACCCGCCTGCGCATCGCGGCGCTCGCCTGGATGGTTCTGGTGGCGGTCGGACTCGTGCTGATCGTCTGGCGGATGCTGGCCGGACGTTCGACCCGCTGGCTCATCAACGCCAGCGCACTCGCAGGCTGCACCGTGCTTGCGGCTGCCAGCCTCATCGACCTGGGGGCAACCGCCGCCACCTGGAACGTCCGCCATGCGCGTGCCGGCAGCGACCTCGACCTCTGCTATCTCGCGCGCCTCGGCCCGTCCGCGCTGCTGCCGCTCATCGAGCTCGAGCGTCGCGCCGGCGGCCCCGTCCTGCGCGACCGCGTCACCTATCTCCGTGCAGAGGCGCAGCGGCGTCTCGAACGCGACCAGGCCGACTGGCACAGCTGGACCTGGCGCAACGCCCGCCGCCTCGCTGCCGCCCATGCACGGCTCGGTGACCACCCGTCGCTCCCCCGCGCCGTGCCGAACGGCCGGGGCTGTGACGGCGCTCCGTTCCCGCCACCGGCGCCGTTGACGCAAGGGCGGCAACCATGATCCTGTGCCCCATGCCCCGCACCATCCTCGTCGCCGACGACGATCCGCACATCCGCCAGCTGCTCGTCTTCGCCCTCGGCAAGGCAGGGCTCGACGCGGTCGAGGCGGAGGATGGCGAGGCCGCACTCGAGCTCGCCGAGGCGCGCCGTCCCGACCTGATCGTGCTCGACATCAACATGCCGCGCATGGACGGGCTGGAGGTCTGCCGGCGGCTGCGGGCAAGCGGCGAGCTGCCGATCCTGTTCCTCTCCTCGCGCGACGACGAGATCGACCGCGTGCTCGGCATCGAGCTGGGTGCCGACGATTATGTCGTGAAGCCCTTCTCGCCGCGCGAGGTGGTGGCGCGGGTGATGGCGATCCTGCGCCGCACCCATGCGCGACCACCCGCGGCCGACCACGTCGGCGCCGCCATCCGCCACGCCCGGCTCACCCTGGACGTCGAGGGATGGCAGGCACGCTGGGACGAGGCGGAAGTGCCGCTGACCGTCACCGAATTCTCGATCCTGCGCACGCTCGCGGTGATGCCCGGCAAGGTGTTCAGCCGCGACGCGATCATCGACCGGCTCCACGGCCCAGGCTTCGCCATCACCGACCGGACGGTGGACAGCCACATCCGCAACCTGCGCGCCAAGTTCGCGCAGGCCGGCGGCACCGACGTGATCGAGACGCGTCCCGGCATCGGCTACCGGCTCGGGACCTGCACCGGCGCCCCCGCGTGATCGCAGGCGCCAAGGCCTGGGCCCGGCGGCACTGGCCGCGGCTGTCGCTGCGCACCTATTTGTTCGCCAGCTTCTTCCTGGTTGCGGCGCTGCCCGGCGTCGGCGCGGTGTTCCTGCGCGTCTATGAGAACACGCTGGTCCGCCAGACGGAGGCCGAACTGGCCGCGCAGGGCGCGGCGCTCGCCGCCAGCGCCGCCGCAATGTGGCCAGGGACCTCTTCCACCCTTCCCGCACGCCCGCCCGTGATGGCGCGGCGGCCGTACGAGGCTGCCGGCAGCACCGAGGTCGATCTCAGCAGCACCCCGATCCTTCCGGAGCGCCCGGCCCCCGTCCCCGCCGGGCCGCCCACAGCCGATACGCATGCCGCGGCCGTGCGCTTTGCGCCCGTTCTCGCCAAGACGCGCGAAGCGACCCTCGCGTCGATCCTGCTGCTCGACCGGCAAGGTCGCCTCGTCACGGGAAGCAAGGCAGGCGGCAGCTACGCGGCCCTGCCCGAAGTCGCCTCCGCGCTCGACGGCAGGCCCGCCACCACCCTCCGCCGCAACGGAGCCTATCGGGCGGTCTATCGCTTCGAATGGCTGTCGCGAGCCGCCGCAATCCGCGTGCACCATGCCCGCCCGATCTTCGTCGATGGGCAGGTCGTCGGCGTGCTGCTGCTGTCGCGATCGGCACGCGCACTGTTCGTCGGCCTGTACGAGGATCGCGGCAAGATCGCCTTCGGGGTGCTTGCGATCCTGGGCGCGCTGATCGTCCTGTCGGGCCTGCTCTCGCGCGGCATCGCTCGCCCGATCGACCAGTTGCGCCAGGCCGCGCGCGGCGTCGCCGCCGGCCAGGGCAGCGTGCCCGCGGTGCCCCCCACCGCTGCCATCGAGATCCAGGACCTGTACCGCGACTTCGCCGTCATGGCCGAGGCGATCGACAAGCGTTCCCGCTACCTGCGCGACTTCGCCCATGCCGTCAGCCACGAATTCAAGACGCCGCTTGCCGCCATCCGCGGCGCGATCGAGCTGCTGCAGGACCATGCCGACGACATGGGGCCGGAGGACCGGCGTCGGTTCCTGGCGAATGTGGATGCGGATGCGCAGCGGCTGACGCTGCTGGTCTCGCGGCTGCTGGAGCTCGCCCGTGCCGACATGATGACGGCAGCGTCGGACGGCACCGCCGACGTCGTCGCCACGGCGCGCCGGCTGGCCGATGCGCTCGGCAGCGCGGAGTGCGCCGTCGCCGTCGAGGTGGAGACGCCCGTGCCAGCCGCCGCCATGCCGCAGGCGACGCTCGAGGCCGTGCTCACCACCCTTCTCGACAACAGCCGCCAGGCCGGGGCGAGCGCGATCACGATCGGCATCCGGGAGGATCGCGGCCTGCGCGTCACCGTCACCGACAATGGTGGCGGCATCCCGCTTGCCGACCGTGGCCGGATCTTCGAGCCCTTCTTCACCTCGCGGCGGGCACGCGGGGGAACGGGCCTAGGCCTGCCGATCGCACGATCGCTGCTGGCCTCGGCCGGAGGCGAGCTGGAACTGCTCGACACCCCGTCCGGCACCGTCTTCCGTCTTACACTCCCGGCAGCCCCTTAGAGGCAACCCCAGCAAGCGCCCCTGCCTCCCCAGGAGCACGCTGCCCCGGATCAGCCCTTCCGCTGCGCGATGTAGCGCGTGACCTGCTCCTCCAGCACGTCGAGCGGCAGGGCGCCCTGGCCGAGCACCACCTCGTGGAAGTCGCGGATGTCGAACTTCGGCCCCAGCTCGCGCTCGGCGCGCTGGCGAAGCTCGGCGATCTTGAGCTGGCCCACCATGTAGCTGGTCGCCTGGCCCGGCCAGTTGAAGTAGCGGTCCACCTCCCGCGCGATGTCGGTGTCGGATACCGAGCTGTTGGCCTTGAAGTAGGCGATCGCCTGCGCGCGGTCCCAGCGCTTGGCATGGATGCCGGTGTCCAGCACCAGCCGGATGGCGCGCCACACCTGGAGCGACAGCATGCCGAACCGGTCATAGGGGCCCTTGTAGACCCCCATCTCGTCCGCCAGTCGCTCCGAATACAGCCCCCAGCCCTCGGTAAAGGCCCCGTAGCCGCCGAACTTGCGGAACTTGGGGATGCCGGTCAGCTCCTGCTGGCGCGCGATCTGGAAATGGTGCCCCGGCGCGCCCTCGTGCGCGGCGATGGCGGCGACCTGCACCTTCTGCGTCTGGTTCATGTCGACCAGGTTGACGTAGTAGATGCCCGGCCGCGATCCATCGGCAGACGGGCGGTTGTAGAAGGCGGTGGAGGCCGTCCCCTCGCGCCACTTCTCGACCGCGCGGACCTCCAGCGGCGCCTTTGGCAGCACCCGGAAATAGCGTGGCGCGACCTCCATCACCGATGCGATCACCGCGCGTGCGTCGCGCAGATACGCCTCCCGGCCGTCCTCGGTGTTCGGATATTTGAACTTGGGGTCGGTGCGGATGTGATCGAAGAACTGCTCCAGCGTCCCCTGGAAGCCGACCTCCCGCTTGATCGCCTCCATCTCCTGCCGGATCGCCGCCACCTGGCGCAGGCCGAGCGCATGGATCTGGTCGGCGGTGAGGCTGGTGGTGGTCGAGTTCTTCAGCCGGTCGGCGTAATAGGCGGCGCCGTCCGGCAGGCTCCAGGCGCCGAAGTTGCCCTTCGACTTGGGCTCGATCTCGTCGAGCGCGGCGAACAGCGTGTCGAACCCGCGGCGGAACGGCCCCGTCAGCGCCGCCTGCGCGTCGCGCAGCAGCGCCTCCTTGGTGGCGGCCGGCGCGTCGAGTGCCCCCACCTTCTTGCGGAAGTCCGCCATCAGCGTGGAATCGGCGCCGGTGTCGAACGGCGCGCCGGTGATGACCTTGCGCGCATCCGCCCGCGCAGGCGCGAAGTTCACCTTGTTGGGGATGATGCCGGCGGCCGCCTGCTCGCGCATCGTCGCCGCGACTTCGCGCATCACCCGTTCTGTGTCGCGCAGCCGGGCGACATAGGCGCGTGCGTCCTCGACCGTGTCGACCTTGTGGTTGTTGATCAGCAGCACCGGGATCGAACCCGCGGGGCTGCCGTTGGTCGACACGGGGAAGCGCAGCTTGCGAAAGCGGAAGGATTCGCGCGCGCGCTCCCCCTCATATTCGAACAGGCGATAGCTGATGCGCGCGCTCTCGCTCAGCCGATCCGGCCGGAACTGCGCACGCAGTTGCTTCAACTGCCGCTCCGACAGGTCGCGCCGACGCTGCGCTGCCGCGTCCGTATAGTCGTCCAGCCGGTCATAGTTGGTCTTGAAGCCCAGGTGCGTCTGCGTCTCCGGGCTGAGGGCGACCTGCTCGTCGAAGGCGCGATCGAGGAAGGCGAGCAGCGCCGCGTCCTGCTCCCCTTCCGCGACCTTTGTCGCCTGCACCGTGGGCGGGGCGCTGCTCGCCTGGATCAGCGGAACGAGCGGCAACAGCAGCATCACCAAGGCAGGACGCATGGAAATCTCCCCTTTTGATTTCCTGCTTGTCGCGTGCCGTCCCGCGCCGCGCAATCGCCCGGCCGCACTTTTCCACGCCCCGGATCGTCAACCGCGCGGCGCCAGGATCTCCAGCAGCCGCGGGCGGGCACCCACGATGGGTTCGAGATGGGGATAGCGATGGCCGGTCGTGCAGGCGACCTCGACGGTGCGCTCCTGCCGGCCCGCGCGGACCTTCAGCCGGACGCGGCCGCCCGGGCCGTTCGCCGTTGCGACCGCGCTTCGCAGCGCATCGGGGGAGAAGGGCTCGCCTTCCACCTCCAGGATCGTCGTGCCGGTCGTGAGGGCTGCGGCATAGGCCGGCCCCTCCCACAGCACTTCCTCCAGCTTGCCCTGCGTGTCGACGGTCAGGCCCAGCGAGAACGTCAGATTGACGTTGCCCGCCAGCGTTTCGGCATTGCGCCAATAGTCGCTCGGCGCGTCCCGATAGACCAGCCGGTAGCCGCCCCGCTCCAGCCCCTGGAGCGGCGCGCCCTCGTGCTTGCCCTCGATCTTATCGCGGAAGAATCGCACCCAGTCGAACGGGGCGAGGTCCTGGAGCGCGGCGACCACCTCGTCGAAGGTGTAGGTGCGCGTGGTGCAGGTGCCCGCTTCCTCGGCCGCGAAGAACGCCCTCGCGAAATCGTCGAGCGAGCGGGTATCGTCCGAGAGCTCGCGGATGCGCGTGTCGACATCGAGCCAGACGAGCGACCCTTCCGAATGTCCGTCGTCAGAACATTCGGCACAACTCGCGGCGTAGATTAGCGGAGTGCGGACCTCGTCAGGGGGTTGATGTTAGGCGGCGAACTTGCGGTGCTGCAAGCGCCGATGTTCGATGGTC
>NZ_JAKRNR010000063.1:0-6866 GCF_022346685.1 Sphingomonas sp. ACRSK
GCGAACGCGATCTGCTCTTCCGTGTACCTCGACTTCTTCATGTCCCAGCTCCTTGCACACAGGCTTTAAAGGGCCGGAAAACTCTCACTCAGCTTGGATGAAAAAACAGGGAGAACGTCAGAGCGACCTATCCGGCGACCGAAACCGACCCTGAAACCCTACATCCGTTTAGCTGACCGGCTTCTAAACTGGAGCGATATTTCACGAAACCGCGCTTCGCATCCCCATCGTAGCCCATGGCTGTAAAGTATGCGTGCGCGTCACTTCGCATGGCGCCGCTCAGAAGCATGACTTTGGAGCAATCGGCACTCAGGGCCACACGATCGATCGCCTCTAGAAGGGCCCGGCCACATCCGAGCGAACGGTGCGAGGCATCAACCACGACGTTCTCGACAACACCGAACGGCTGTCTTCTATACATGGCATCTAAGCAGATGGTCAGGAGGGCCGTCGCAATAACAACCCCTTGGTGCTCTACTACAAGAAGTAGGTTTCGGGGATCGTCTGCGATCTGGTCGAGCCGATCCGGGTCAACGGATACTCCGCCGCTCCGGGGCGAAAGCTGAGCATACAATTCTTCAACGGAGCAAGCATCCCCGCCTGTCGCATGGCGCACGATCAACCGGCCGTAGCCTTCTTCTTTGAAAAGCATAGCTCCTGCCATAGGTTTCAGAGCGTCCCAGGGCGAGGGGACAGGGCTGTGTCATTCGCAGGCACTTTGCAACTGCCAGCCCGCTTCCCACCACAATCGGCCATTCAGCGCTCGGTCTAGGAGCGACCGTGTACGGGGAACCGGCTGAACCGATCGCCAGCCCGGCTGATGTTCGGGCACGACATGGACGACACGGGCGCAGCCGGTTAGCCAGCGACCATGCCCTTGCACGCCGCATCCGCTGTCCCCTCCGGGCCTACCGCCGCCTCCTTGCCCGCGCCCGTCTGGAAGGGCGATGGGCCGTCCCCGGTTACCGGCACCCCCTCCTGCGCCAGCGCCGCAAACAGCCCGGTGCTGCGACGCGCGCGGTGCGGAGCGACGCACCGGTGTTGAGGAAGAAGCAGCACGCGAAGGCCCCGGCCGCCAACCGCATGGCGCACCCTCTGACCCTGAAGGCGCACGCAACCGGTCTCCTGATCGCCGGTTTCGCGGGGCCGCTGATCCCGGCGCTCGGATCGACGACGCTGTTGCTGATCGCACAGGGATCGGCTGCGCGCATGAGCCTCCCGAACGCAGCCGTGCTGCTCTGCCTGCTCTGGGTCGCCATCGCGTTCGTCGCCGCACCCACTGCTGCCGTGCTGCTGTCCGCCTTGTGGCCCGTGACCCGGCGCGGGACGGCGGCGAGCCGGTGGATCTGTATCCTCGCCGGCCTCACCGCCGGCATCGTGTTTGCAAGGTTCAGCAACGGGAGCTCGTTGTTCACGATGCTGGTATCCGCCGTCACCGGAGCGGCAACCGCCGGCGTCTATTGTGCCATGCTCGCGCGCGTGCTCCGCCGGCGCCGCGCCGAGCCGCAGCTGGACACGATCTTCAGCTGACGCTCCGCTCGCGCGCCGCAGCGTGGCGCGTCCGGCGCAAGGGCGTCGAGGAAACTGCTGGAAAATGGTGCACCCGACTGGATTCGAACCAGTGGCCTCTGCCTTCGGAGGGCAGCGCTCTATCCAGCTGAGCTACGGGTGCCGGCCGGTGGATGCGCCTAGCAAAGCCTTGGTCCCGACGCCAGCCGTTTTCGCGTCGCGGGTTGCCGCCACCACTATCGCTTGGCGTCCGCCCCGAACCCGCGTACACCATGGCCATCCCCGGGGGACCGCTATGCCGCGGTTGAGAGGTGGGCAGGAGCCCGCGACCCGCTGAACCTGATCCGGCTGACACCGGCGTAGGGAGGGAGCGGCCGGCCAGCGTCCGTTTCCTCCATATGGAGTGGAACCATGGCAGACATCCCGGCAAAGACCTCTATCGGCGTAACCACCGGCCCCATCCGCGGCTCGCGCAAGGTGCACGTCCCCGCCCCCGGCAACCCGCAGATCCGCGTGGCGATGCGCGAGATCGACCTCGATCCGAGCTCCGGCGAGCCGCCGCTGCGCGTCTACGACACCTCCGGCCCCTATACCGATCCGGCGGCCGAGATCGACATCATGGCCGGGCTCCCCCAGCTCCGCCGCGCCTGGATCGAGGCGCGCGGCGACGTCGAGGCCTATGACGCGCGCGAGATCCGGCCCGAGGACAATGGCCAGCTCGGCCCCGACCGCTCCGGCGGCGTGCCGCAGTTCCCGCGCCGCATCCACCGCCCCTTGCGCGCCAAGCCCGGCATGAACGTCAGCCAGATGCACTATGCTAGGCGGGGCATCGTCACGCCCGAGATGGAATATGTGGCGGCCCGCGAGAACCTCGGCCGCACGGCGATGCACGAGGCGGCGACCCGCGACGGCAACAGCTGGGGCGCCGCCATCCCCGATTTCGTCACGCCCGAGTTCGTCCGCGACGAGGTCGCGCGCGGCCGCGCGATCATCCCCAACAACGTCAACCACCCCGAATCCGAGCCGATGGCGATCGGCCGCAACTTCCTGGTCAAGATCAACGCCAACATCGGCAATTCCGCGGTCGCCTCGAACGTCGCCGCCGAGGTCGACAAGCTCGTCTGGTCGATCCGCTGGGGCGCCGACACGGTCATGGACCTGTCGACCGGCCGCAACATTCACGACACGCGCGAGTGGATTCTCCGCAACTCGCCCGTGCCGATCGGCACCGTGCCGATCTACCAGGCGCTGGAGAAGGTCGGCGGCATCGCCGAGGAGCTGACGTGGGAGATCTTCCGCGACACGCTGATCGAGCAGGCCGAACAGGGCGTCGACTATTTCACCATCCACGCCGGCGTCCGCCTGCCCTACATCCCGATGACCGCCAAGCGCGTCACCGGCATCGTCAGCCGCGGCGGCTCGATCATGGCGAAATGGTGCCTGGCGCACCACAAGGAGAGCTTCCTCTACGAGCGCTTCGATGAGATCACCGAGATCATGAAGGCGTATGACATCGCCTATTCGCTCGGCGACGGCCTGCGCCCCGGCTCGATCGCCGACGCCAATGACGAGGCCCAGTTCTCCGAGCTCTATACGCTGGGCGAGCTCACCAAGCGCGCCTGGGAACAGGACGTGCAGGTCATGATCGAGGGCCCCGGCCATGTGCCGATGCACAAGATCAAGGAGAACATGGACAAGCAGCTCGAGGCGTGCGGCGAGGCGCCCTTCTACACGCTCGGGCCGCTCACCACCGACATCGCGCCGGGCTATGACCACATCACCTCCGGCATCGGCGCCGCGATGATCGGTTGGTACGGTACCGCGATGCTCTGCTACGTGACCCCCAAGGAGCATCTGGGCCTGCCCGACCGCGACGACGTGAAGGTCGGCGTCGTCACCTACAAGCTCGCCGCCCACGCCGCCGATCTCGCCAAGGGGCATCCCGCGGCCAAGCTGCGCGACGACGCGCTCAGCCGCGCCCGCTTCGAGTTCCGCTGGCGCGACCAGTTCAACCTCAGCCTCGATCCCGACACGGCGGAGAGCTACCACGACCAGACGCTCCCGGCCGAAGGCGCCAAGACCGCGCACTTCTGCTCGATGTGCGGGCCCAAGTTCTGCTCGATGAAGATCACCCAGGAAGTACGCGAGTTCGCCGCCCGCCAGAACGCGCCCGTCGAAACCTTCGTCGCCGCCCATCCTCCCCTGCAAGGGGAGGGGGACCCTGCGAAGCATGGTGGAGGGGTGTCACCGCTGGACGCAGCCTCTGCCGAAGCCGGCATGGCCGAAATGAGCGAGCGCTTCCGCGAAAAGGGCAGCGAGGTCTACCTCCCCGCCGCCGAGTGAGCTGGTTCCGCCACAGCAGTCCCACTGCGGCGGCGGGCCACCCCATCGTTCCGACTCCGTATCCCCGCGCAGGCGGGGATCCAGGGCCCGGCAGAGCAACGCCGCTCGGTGCCGGGAACCCTGGGCTCCCGCCTGCGCGGGAGCACGGGAAGGCCACACGCTTCCGCACGACGCCTCAGGCGCCCCCCTCCCGCAGGTACAAGGATTTTGGGGTGACCCGCACCCCGCCCGCGCCCTAGCATCCGCCCGCGAAAGCACAGGGAATGGCGGTCATGGCCGACGGGCTCCAGGCACTCACCGAGAAGGAGAAGCAGACGCTCCGCCTGCTGCTGGAGGGGCATGACGCCAAGTCGATGGCGCGCCACCTCGATCTGTCGGTGCACACGATCAACGAGCGCCTGCGTGACGCCCGCCGCAAGCTCTCCGTCTCCACCAGCAAGGAGGCCGCCCGCCTGCTCCGCCAGCGCGAGGCCGTCCCCCAAAGTCTCGGGGACGCAAGGTTCGGGGATGCCCCGCCCCCGCCGGTCGATCAGCAGTCCGGACAGCCCAGCACCGAGCCGCCTTCGCCCCCGAAGACGGCCTGGGCCATCGGAGGACTCGCCATGATCCCGTTCCTGGTCACCCTGCTCGCCCTGTCCGCCCCCACCCAGGCGCCGCAAGCCGGCACGCCACCCGCCGTCGCCCCCGCGCCCGTAACCGAGACCCCCGTAACCCGCGCAGCGTCCGCCTTTCTCGCCCTGCTCGACGCGAGCAAGTGGCAGGAAAGCTGGGACGCGACCGGCGAGTCCTTCCGGTCGCTCAACACCGTCGCCGCCTGGCAAGCCGCCTCCGAACAGGCGCGCGTACCGCTCGGCCGCATGCTGTCGCGCCAGCTGCTCAGCGAAGCGGACGTGCCCGCGCCGCCCAAGGGCTACCGCATGGTCCGCTTCCGCACCGATTTCGAGAATAAGCGCGGCGCGACCGAGACGGTCTCGCTCGACCGCGAAGGCGACAGCTGGAAGGTGGTCGGGATCTATATCCAGTGAGCGCGAAGGCGTTCTCGCCAGGTCGTGAACGCCTCAGCCGCGGCGTCCGGTAACGCCCGAAGCCTGTCACGCGTCCCTGCCGCGCGGCAAGGGGAGGGCCGAGGCGTGGTAGCCCCGGCCCTTCGAAGGTCAGTATGCGGAGGCGCGAGCCTGCGTCGAATTGTGTCCGCCGTTCCGGTACAGGATCTCGCGAGCGCGATCGCCGTCGATGCCCGATCCGCCGACCGTCACGACGACGCCGCCATCCTTCATGCGTCCGCCATAATAGTTGGCATCGTCTTCGCTGACGCCGTGCTTGGTCAGCACCTCGTTGAACGTTCCCGTCAATGCGCCCAGGCCGGCGCCGATCGCCATGGCTTCCGGCACCGCGGAAGCAGCGATCGCGCCCGCTGCCGCAAGCGGGCCCACGCCGGGGATGGCGAGTGCCGCAACGCCCAGGCCGGCGCCCAGCGCCCCGCCGCCCAGGATACCGCGCAGCACGTTGCGATGGTGCTCGTCCGTGATCTCGCCTTCACCCGATGTGGCAGTGGTGGTGCCGCCATGGTGGGCGATGATCGAAAGATCGGTGTCGTTCACGCCAGCAGTTCGCAGTTCGGAAACCGCGCGCTCTGCTTCCGCGTGGGTGTCGAAGATTGCCGATGCATGGACCATGATGATTCTCCCTCTCCATTCGCCACTTCAGTGACGACAGCGACTCGAACAAAGCGGAGGAGCGCTTCGTTCCCTTGAGGGAGCCACGCAGTCCCCGCCGATCGCGGCCCCGGGGATGCACCGGGTGCATTTCGACGGTGGTGGGAGTTCGTCCAAATAGCGGCCCAACCATCCGCCCTTTTCGACCCTCAGAAGCGATCGCTGGAAGGTGCCCGTGTGATGAATTCGGATCGCGAAGAGGCATGTGCAGCCATTCCAATGCCGGCGAACATGACCTCGCCCCGGACTGGGGAGGAATGGGCGCACGATAAGACCGCAGTCGGCAGGGCCGTTTACCGGCTGCATGACAAAGCCAGCGCGCCAGCACTCCGCCCGCCGCCATAACCAAGACCGCCGTCACCCGCACAGCGTCGGACTGGCTCGACCTGCTCGACGGGCAAGTGGCAGGAAAGCTGGGCCACAACCGGCCAGTTTTTCCGGTCGCTCAACACCGTCGCCGCCTGGCAAGCCGCCTCCGAACAGGCGCGCGTGCCGCTCGGCCGCATGCTGTCGCGCCAGCTGCTCAGCGAAGCGGATGTGCCCGCGCCGCCCGAGGGCTACCGCATGGTCCGCTTCCGCACCGATTTCGAGAACCTGCGCGGCGCGACCGAAACCGTGTCGCTAGACCGCGAAGGCGACGGCTGGAAGGTGGTGGGGGTTTATATCGAGTGAGGCCTACTCCACCATGATGCGATCATTCAAGGTCTTCGAGGATCTTTTCAATCCGGTGTGCATAGTCCGGGTTCCAGTCGCGTTCTATCAAATAACTTGCATTAACGTGAGTTCTGCAGCTTATTATCAGAACTACGTATGCCAAGAAGTTTAAACTAACTGTCCACGGCGGACTGTCAGCCACCGCCGAAAATGTGCCCACGTACTGGCTAAATTCGATGTTGAGCGCGGATTGAAGGCCATCTACTGTGGTTATGCCTGCTTTTTCTGCAAGATCTATGATGTCGTTTGCGTTATCCTCTTCATCCCATGATTCTACATCCACCGAGATTCCTAAGTTGTTTGCTTTCTTGACTGCATCAGATTCAATCAGCCAGGCCCTTATTACTTCATCAACAGCCGTTGGACTTAGCGGTACCGACGCTCCTCCTCCCGAAATTGCCTCAGCGGCTTCTGCGCGAATCCTCTCACGCTGAACTCGAATGCCAACGAACTCCTCATCAGCGAGCTGGACACCCGCAAAAACCGATGGCGTTTCGGGGGCTATGGTGATTCATTGATCAGGAGCGATGATGGAGAGCCGTGGTGGATCCCAAGTCCCTGTTCAGTCTGAGCGACCATCTTGAT
>NZ_JAKRNR010000064.1:0-6590 GCF_022346685.1 Sphingomonas sp. ACRSK
TTATCTGGACAGTCTGCACCGTGCCTGTCGCTTCATTGAACGGTATGATCCGGGCACGACGCAGGGGGTCATCAGGCCGGATGAAGCGCTATCCATAAGCTGGCGTAGTCCGGCCTGATGGCCACCGTCCCGCAGGCGCGCAACGGGTGCGTTCTGGATTCGGGAGGGGGTCCGGGGGAGGGACTGGCAAGCTGTGGATATTTCAGGGGCCTTGATCGTTATCCAGGAACGCCGCGCAGCGGATGGCCTGGACGCCTACATTCCGGTGATCCTGCGCGAGGAGGCGATCTATGATCCGGACCTCGATCGCTTCTTCCTGGACCTGCCGCTGAACGGCGCGCGTTCGCGCCACTCGCTGCGCGCGCATGGCTACGATATTCTGGTCTGGGTTCGTTTCCTGGGCTCGGTCCGTGGCAAGACTGTCTGGCAAGCCGATGCCGATGATGTCGGTGCTTATTATCGCGCGCGCCGGCGCAGCGATGCGGAGTTCCGGATTTCCGCATCGACGTGGAACCGGGCGATTGCCTCGCTGGACAAGCTATACCGCTGGGCCGCAGTCGAAGGCTTGGTCGAACGCACCCCATTTACCCACCGGCAGGTGTGGCGAAGATCATACGGGGGCCGTCGCGCTGCCATTGCCGGTCGCAACGAAGCCTACGAGCGCGCTGCCCGCCGGTCCGATGTCCGCTTTGTCGATCTGGCCGACTACCAGGCCTTTCGGGACGTCGGACTGCGTGGCCTGACCGTCGAGGGAGCCGAGCGCCCCGGAGCACGCGACCGCAATGGTGCGCGCAACGCGCTTTTCGCGGACCTGCTGGTCACGACCGGATTGCGGCTCGAAGAAGCTTCCTTCCTGCTCGCCGCCGAGATTCCCGTTGGGGATGCGCGCGCAGAGCGCCAACGCCGGGTCGAGCTTCCAGCGGCGCTGACCAAGGGTGATCGCGGCCGTACCATCCTGCTGCCACGCCGACTGCTGTCGGCATTCGATGCCTACATGGCGGTTGAGCGCGCTTCGGCCGTCTCCAAGTTCACGGCGCGCAGAGGCTGGGATGCCATCGAACGCCCGATCTTCATACATCGCCCACCACTGCTGCCGACCGTGATGCATCTGGTTGGCGGCGGCACTATGGATATGGAAGTCGTCACCCCCGACGAGCGGGCAAGGTTTGTCATCTGCGCCGACGATGGCACGCCATGTGAAGCTGCCGTCCTGTGGCTTACCGAGGTCGGGCATCCTGTGCTCCCCAACTCATGGGAAGCGATCTTCGCCCGGGCGAGCCGCCGCTGCGCGGATGCGGGCATTCCCGTTCGCGTCAGCCCCCATCAACTCAGGCATTCCTTCGCTGTTCACATGCTGGCGATGCTGATCCAGCGCCGCCTCGCCGAAGCAGCCGCACCGGCAGGCGCCATGGAAGGCTATCGCCAGTTGCTCGGCGACCCGCTTCAGCAGGTGCAACGCCTGCTCGGCCATTCCAGTCTTTCCACCACGTCGATCTATCTCGATCATCTTGCTACCCGCGCCGATACCGTCGATGCGGCGGTCGAAGAGTTGCTTGCGCGCGTGCCGGGATACCTCCCGGCATGACCGGCTCACCCAGGAAGGGGCGCAAGGTCAGCTTTGAGCAAGACGGTGCAACGCAGGGTGCCGATCCCTGGGATCAGGTCAGTGCGCTGCGCTTCACTATCGATCCCCCATACGGCGGCGGGGTGCTGGTCGATTTCACCACCCTGCGCCCGCGTGGCCTCGCGCTCGCCTTTGCCCGCGGCCTGTTCTCGTTGGTTGCGCCGCGCGGGCCGATCATCGTGCGGACGACCGTCAAGGCCTATACCAACACACTGCCGCGCTTCTTCGCCTACCTCGCGACGACAACGGACCGGATCGATGGCCCTGCGGACCTGCGCGCCCGTCATATCGACGGCTTCGAGGCCTGGCTCGAAGCTGCGGGCAAGTCGCGGGTGCATCTTCCCACCGTGGTCGCCAAGATCGTTGCCGTCCTTCGCCGGATCGCTACCGATACGGCGGGTGCCATCCACCCCGAGCTTCGCGAGCGGCTGCGCTACGTCAGTTCGCACCCCCATGTGAGGCCGCGGCCGCGCGATGCTTACAGCCCGTTAGTCGCCCGCCAGCTCCGCGACGCGGCACGCGCCGACCTTGCCGCCATCGATGCGCGGTTGCGTGCTGGCCCCCGGTTCGACGAAGTTCCTGAGATCGAGGCTGCGACCCGAAGAGCCCATACGGCCATCGAAGCACGCGGGGTGCTGTACTATCGCGATGCCGAGTGGCAGGCGCTCCACCGGCGATTCCGGAGCCGCAACATGCCGGCTCCGGACATGAACATCAGCCTTCACGCAGCCCATCACCTCACGGCTGCCGATATCGTGCCGCTGCTCGTTCTGCTCTCGCTGGAGACCGGGCTTGAACTCGAGTGCTGCAAGACGCTCACCATCGATTGCCTGCGCAATGCCTCGGGCGGAACCGTGGACATCGCCTATATCAAGCTTCGCGCGCACGGCGCTGAACACAAGACTATCCGGGTGCGCGACGGCGGCTCGACCACGCCGGGCGGCCTGATCCGGCGCATCATTGCACACTCGGCCAAGGCGCGGGCGCATAATCCTTCCGATTGCCTGTGGGTCTATTATCAGCACGGCGAGATCGCCGACGGCATTCGCCATCCCCGCTCGACCATCGACGCCTGGACTGCTCGGCACGGTATCGTCGATGATGCAGGCACGCCGCTCTATCTGCGCCTCTCCCAGCTGCGCAAGACGCACAAGGCCCTTTGGTACCTCAAGACTGAAGGACACATGACCCGCTTTGCTGTCGGGCATACGGTCGAGATTGCCGCGCGGCATTACGCCGATGTCCCGTCGCTGCGGCCATTGCACGAGCAGACCGTCGTAGATGCTCTTGAGGAAGCTGTTGCAGGTCCGCGGCTACTGCCACCGCTTGAGGAAGCGCAGCTACGCGATTCCGTTACAGACCCCGATTTCCGCGGCACTGACGATACCATTGCGCTGCTCGACGGCGAGCAGGACGTCTGGCTCGCGAGCTGCGCCGGTTTCTATACCAGTCCGTTTAGCACCGCCGGATCGCCATGCCCGACACCGTTCTGGGGCTGCCTCGATTGCCGCAACGCCGTCATTACCGCGCGCAAGCTGCCCGCCATCCTCGCGTTCCTGGCCTTCATCGACGAGCAACGCACCGCGATGGGCCAGGCCGAGTGGGCCGCCAAGTTCGGCCATGCCCATGCACGCATCGCCCGTCAGATCCTGCCCGCTTTCGGCGATGACGTTGTGGCGCAGGCCCGCACGCAGATCGCAACTCATCCTCCCGCGCTCTACCTTCCGCCTGAGGCACGGGCATGACTGCCATCGCGTCACAGACCACAGCGACCGATGATCGTGATGCCTTGCCGGTGCTTATTTCCGGGGCCCTGCGCCCCGGCTTCGATCGTGCGGACCTCTCGTGCTACGGCGATCCGAGCTGGGACCTCTCGCCCGGCGTGTTTCGCGACAATGCAAGGCGCTGCCACGTCACCGTGCATTTCGGCGGCATCGAAGATCCCGCCATTGCCGATGCGCTGCGCCAGTTCCTCCATGCACGGCTCAACACCGACCTGCCAGGGCATCGCCGCAAGCTTGAGCCGGCGGCGGTGCGGGGCGAGGCGAACCGGGCCCTGCGCTTTTTCAACTTCGTGAAGGCGGAGCTTGGCCGTTTCGATCTTTCACCGGTCGATCAGCCACTCGTCGACCGCTTTGCGCGCTCGTTGCGCACCGCCGGGCTGCGTCCGGTGGCAGCTGCAGATTTGCTGCGCGTGATCTTCGACCTCCACGAACTGCGTCGGCACCTGCCGACTGCGCGCCTTTCCTTTGAGCCATGGCCGGAACGCAACACGTACTCTGTGGCAGGTGCCAGGCACATCGCCGGCGAGAACCGGACGCCGCGCATTCCCGAAGAGATCATCACGCCGCTTCTGGCCTGGTCGCTGCGCTACGTGACCCACTTTTCTGGCGATATCCTTGCCGCGCGCGGGGAGCTTGATCGCCTCGAAGCGAGGCGCAACCGGTTGCTCGCACAGGAGGCCGGACTCGATCCCATCATCCGGCGAGCGCGGCGGCGCCGGCGCCTCAACGCATACATAGCAACCTTGCGGCGACAAGGCCGCGGTATTCCCATCTGGACCAACTCCCACAATGGTACGACGCGGACCGATCAGCGGACCGGCGAGGTCACGCCGCCGATCAACTACCATCTGATGCACCTGCACGCCGGCATCGATGCACAGTCCGAGCCGGCCATGCATCTTGGACTGACCACCGGTGCGCCGGACCTGATTGCGGCTGCCATCGACGAGCTGGGCACGGAAGATGGCGGCATGGATACGCCGATATCGCTCGACCCGACGAGCAGCTTGCCATGGCGGCCTCGCTTCGATGCGAAGGCGCTCGCGCTGGAGGAAGCCATGCTTCAGGCTGCGGCCTATGTCGTTTGCGCCTACCTCTCGGGCATGCGCGACAGCGAGTTGCAGGCCATGCAGCGCGGTTGCCTGCAAGTGGTCAGGGCCGAAGACGGCGCCATCCTTCGCCACCGCATCCGGTCGATCGCCTACAAGGGCAAGCTCGGTCGCGGCGAGGAGGCCGAGTGGGTGACGATTGCACCGGTCGCCGAAGCGGTGGCCGTGCTCGAGCAGCTGTCCGCGCGGGCCGGACGCGCACGCGGGACCACGACGCTGTGGCCGGTCCTCGCGCTCAGGGTCAACACCAAGACCCATGTGTCCTCGGAGATTGTCCGGCAACTGAACCGCTTCCGCGACCATCTCAACGATCGGTTCGGTTCAGATATTGCCCCGGTCATTCCCCTAGGCCCTGCCGGGGTGCCATGGCGGATCACCACCCGGCAGTTTCGCCGCACCATCGCCTGGCATATCGCCAACCGCCCCTTCGGCACGATTGCCGGCATGATCCAGTACAAGCACGCCAGTGTCGCCGCGTTCGAAGGCTATGCCGGGAGCAGCCGGTCGGGTTTTCGCGGCGAAGTCGAGGCGCAGCGGGCACTCGGCCAGATCGACGATATCCTTGTCTATTTCGACGAGCGGCAAGGTGGCGCGCGCCTTGGCGGCCCTGCTGCATACCGCGTGGGAGCAGCGCTGGATGACGCCGCCGATCTGTCACCGCTTCCAGCCATGATTGCCGACCGGGCGCGTCTGCGCACGATGCTCGCAAGTCTCGCGCGGACCTTGCACGTCGGGCCGCTGGCTGACTGCTTCTTCGACCCCGCTACCGCGCTCTGCCTCAACCGGATCACCGAACCGGGCCCGCCCGCGCCGATGATCGCCATGTGTGAGCCGGTCCGCTGTCCCAACGCCTGCATCGCTGAGCGGCATCGTCCGGCTTGGCAGCGCGGGGCCGACGAGGCGCGCGCACTGCTTTGCGAGAAGCGTCTTCCTGAGCCGCAGCGCGTCACGCTGCAAGCAGAGGTGGCACGGATCGAAGCTGTCCTCGCCCAGATCGCGCCAGGTGCCGCCACACCGGCTTGCGGTGTGGCGGGAGAGGAGAGGGGCCGATTTTAGGGTGACGGATTGAAGGAGCGGGAAAGAGATTCCCTCCGGCCGTCGCGGAGATATCCCATGACCCGGACCCATCCGACAGCCGAGCGCGCCGACGTCTATTCCCGCATCACCACCCAGATCGTTGCCGCCATAGAAGCCGGTGCCGGCGACTGGCGTATGCCCTGGCATCACGACGGTGCGGCCACCACGCGGCCCCAGAACGTGACCTCGCGCAAGCGCTACCGGGGAGTAAATGTGCTGGCATTGTGGATCGCTGCTGAGGCCAGCGCATATTCCAGCGGGCTGTGGGGCACCTACCGTCAGTGGGCCTCGCTCGGGGCCCAGGTCTGCAAGGGTGAGCACGGCACCACCGTCGTGTTCTGGAAGCAGGCTGCATCGCGCGCCGAGGATGATCGTGATGACGCAGAGGCAGGTCCTGGCCGCATGTTCGCCCGCGCGTTCACGGTGTTCAACCTTGCCCAGGTCGAAGGATACGAGCCCGAGCCGGTGGCACAACTGCCCGAGAGCGAGCGCTTCGGACACGCTGATGCATTCGTCGAGGCACTGAAGATTCCGATTACGGAAGGCGCCTATGATGCCCACTACCGGATCGACCTTGATCGCATCTTTATGCCAGGCTTCGCCAGTTTTCGCGATGCATCGGCGCACATGGGCACCCTGCTGCACGAGGCGGCCCACGCCACAGGGGCCAAGCACCGGCTCGACCGCAACTTCGCGGAGCGGTTCAAGCGTGACAGTCTTGCGATCGAGGAGATTTGCGCCGAGCTGACCGCCTCGTTTGTCCTCGCTGACCTCGGCATCGCGCACCATCCGCGCCCCGACCATGCCGCTTACGTCGCCTCCTGGCTCCGGGCGCTCAAGGATGATCCGCGCGCAATCTTCACTGCCGCCAGCAAGGCTCAGGCCGCCGCTGACTGGATGCACGCTCAGCAGCCTCAGTCCGAGGAGATCGCAGCATGAAACCGGGTCGGGAAAATGCTGCTGGAATTCACATTGGGGCTGGACTGTCAGGATATG
>NZ_JAKRNR010000065.1:0-6421 GCF_022346685.1 Sphingomonas sp. ACRSK
GGGGACCGGTGAGAGGATGGTCGAAAACGTACGCTAAGCGTCCCGGCTTTGCTGGTGGAGGCGCAGCGGCCTGAACCGCTCGCGAGGTTTGTCGATCTCGCCCCAGAGATAGTCGCCGGTGAGGCCGATATGCTCCCAGCCCAGAGGGGCGACGTGGGCGAGCAGCTCGTCGGGCACGTCGACGCCGCTGCCGCGCAGATGACGGACAGCTCGGTCGAGATAGACGGTGTTCCAGAGCGTCATGGCCGCGGTGACGAGGGTCAGGCCGGAGGCGCGATGGCGCTGGTTCTCGAAGGTGCGGTCGCGCAGTTCGCCGAGGCGGTTGAAGAAGATGGCGCGGGCGAGCGCGTTGCGGGCCTCGCCCTTGTTGAGAATGCTGCCGGTGCGACGACGCTGGTCGGGATCATCGAACCAGTCGAGCATGAACAGGGTGCGTTCGATCCGACCTATCTCCCGCAGCGCGCGGGCGACCGAGTTCTGACGCGGGAAGCCCGCCAGCTTGCGGAGCATGACCGAGGCGCTCACCGTGCCGGCGCGGATCGAGGCGGCAAGGCGCAGGGTTTCGTCCCAGTTCTCCTCGATCGCGCGGATCTTGACCGGACCGGCGACGAGCGGGCGCAGCGTCGGCCACGAGTCGAGCGGCGACAGGCTGTAGAGCCGGCGCTCGTTGAGGTCGCGGATGCGGGGCGCGAAGCGGAAGCCGAGCAGATGGCACAGGCCGAAGACATGATCGACCGCGCCGGCGGTATCGGTCGCATGTTCGCGGATGACCAGCTCGCTTTCATGGTCGAGCAGGCCGTCGAGGACATGCGCGGCCTCGCCGGCATTGGCGGCGATGACCTTGGTGTGGAACGGCGTGAAGCGGTCGGTGACGTGGGTGTAGAACAGCACGCCTGGTTCGGTGCCATAGCGGGCGTTGTGATCGGCGCGGGCCTCGCCCTGACCACCGGCACGAAAGAACTGCCCGTCCGACGACGATGTATCGCCCGGTCCCCAGACCGCCGCGAGCGGATGCGCGGTATGGCAATCGACGATCGCCGCCAGCGCCGACAGATAGGTTTCGTCGCGCACATGCCATTCCGCCGTCCAGCGCAGGCGAGACAACGTCAGCCCGCGCGAGCTTTCGGCCATGCGGCCCAGGCCGAGGTTGGTCGCATCGGCGAGGATCGCACCCATCAGCGCGGACTGGTCGGAGGCGGGGGCGCCGCTGCGCGCATGGACGAAACGGTCGGCGAATCCCGACCATGCGGCGACCTCGACCAGCAGATCGGTGATTCGGACGCGCGGCAGCATCGCGTAGAGCCGGGCCTTTAGCGCATCGGCATCGTCGGACGGGGATCGCCGGATCGACGATATGAGCAACTGCCCGCGTTCGATCGTCACATCGACCAGCTCGCCCGCTGCGGCTGCGCGCTCCACCTCCGTCATGCGCCGGGCCAACAGGGTGCGGCGTTCCTCGTACCATTTGGAAAAGTCGGTCGGCACAACCAGGCGCAGATCGCCGCTCGCGCGCATCGCTTCGAAGGCGGGCATGGGCAGCTGATAGTCGTCGAGCGTGCGATAGGCGCGGCTGCCGTCCACCCAGATGCTGCCCGAGCCGAGCCGCTCGCGCAGGTGGGCGATCACTGCGATCTCATAGGCGCGCCGGTCTATCGTCCCTTCCGCCGGCTGCACGACCTTGCGCCAGCGCGGCTTGATGAAGCTGGTCGGCACTCGCTTCGGCAGGACCGATCGACCGTCGCGGTACATCGTGCGCAGCACCTCGATCGCGCCGAGCAGCGGATCAGCCAACCGCGCGGTGCGGAAGGTGAAAGCGGCGAGAAACGTCGGGGCGAAACGCCGCACGGCGGGATAGCGTTCGACCACTTCTTCCAGCCCGTCATCGGCCGAGCGCGTCAGATCCTCGGCAAAGCGGATGCTGCGTTCGAGCTGATCCCAGCCCATCTTCGCGTCGATCGCGCGGAAGGCATCGCGCCCGCTCGCACGAGCATCTACCAGCAGGCGACCGAGCCGGGCATGGAAACGCGCGGTGTCCTTCAGCATCCGTGCCTGGCCGAGCAGCCGATCGGAGCGGGTGCGGTCGGCACGGCGGAACAGCGCGCCCACCATCTTCTCCACCATGACCAGCGCGGCGTCGGTCAACGTCGCTTCCATCTCGATCACGGAAGCTACGAGCATGGCGAGCCGGCGCGGACGTTCGAGACGCCGCAGGTGCTGGGCGGTGACGATGCCGGCGGTCCGCGCAATGACGGCATAGCGAGCAGCATGGATACGTCGTGCTCGATCAGCCGCGATCCCGATGCCGCGCACGGTGTCGAGCCGTTCGACGATTCCCTTCAGGTTCGCGGCCGATGGTGCTTCCGGCCATTCGCGTATCCATCCTAGCCGGGTGCGCCCATCATCGTCGGAGGCGATCATGTGTTCGAGTGCGGCTTCCTGTTCGGTCGAACAGTCGCGGATCAGATTGGAATGGGCCGCCTTGCGCGCCCGTGTCCGCACGATGAGGGCGAGCCGTTCCAGCGTCGATGTCGCCGGCAGTACGATCCGGTCCGCCCGCAAGCGATCGACCATGCCTGTGACGATCGTCTCACCTCTATCAGTCGAAGCGGCAATCTCCGATCCCAGCGCCAGCATCGCCCGTACATCCACCCGCGCGAAGGCGCGCAGACCGAGCAGAGCTTCGATCTCGGCCCGGTGTTCGCGCAATGTCGTGGGGCGCGTGGCATAGCCGGTGAAGTCGTCGGCTACGCACCCGATCTGATCGGCGAGCAGCGCGAGCATGGCGGCGGGCACCGCATCCCCCGTCAGTAGCCTGCGACCGGGATGACGCAGGTAGCAAAGCTGCACCGCATAGCCGAGCCGGTTCGCCCCGCGCCGACGTCGCGCCACCTGTGCCAGATCGTCGGGACCGAGCGTATAGAGCCGTTCGATCGTCGCGCGATCGGCAGGCGGGTCGAAGATCACAGCACGCTGCGCGGGCGACAGGATGGTCTTGGTCGGCATCGGCTTCCTGTTCGTCACGAAACAGGAAAGCGTACCCGTTCATGGAGCATAGACCAGAAGACGGGTTATGTGACATTATCGCGATTGATCGACGGGCAATGCCGCTCCGTCACGTGAACGGACGTATATGTGACAACGCAGATCGGTTACGCGCGGGTGTCCAAGGCGGACGGCAGCCAGGTCCACGACCTGCAGCACGACGCGCTGGTCGCGGCCGGCGTCGATCCCGAGCATATCTATGAGGATGCCGCATCGGGCCGGCTCGACAAGCGACCGGGACTGGACGCCTGCCTGAAGGCGCTGCGCCGCGACGACACGCTGGTCATCTGGAAACTCGATCGGCTCGGCCGCGATTTGCGCCACCTCGTCAATACGGTTGGTGATCTGACGAAGCGTGGCATCGGGTTGAAGGTGCTGGCGGGCGAAGGCGCGTCGATTGACACAACCACCGCCAACGGTCGGCTGATCTTCGCGATTTTCGCCGGCCTCGCCGAGTTCGAGCGAGAACTGATCGTCGAGCGCACGCGCGCCGGTCTGGAGTCCGCTCGGGCACGCGGTCGGCACGGCGGGCGTCCGTTCAAGATGACGCCGGCCAAACTGCGTCTCGCCCAGGCCGCGATGGGCAAACCGGAAACCAAGGTCGCGGAGCTATGCGCCGAACTCGGCGTGACGCGCCAAACACTCTACCGACACGTCACGCCGAAGGGCGAGATCAGGCCCGATGGTGAAAAGCTGTTGGCGCGAGGGCGCCGATAGCAGTCGGCTGAAGCTGCTCAGGTTCAGAGCGACGATGCCGTAACGTAGGTTCCTACCGCAATCACGACGGCGGCAAAGCCACGTTCGAGCAGCCCCTTACGGGTGCCGAGAACCTTGCCCAATGCAATACCGCCGATCGTTCCAGCGACGCCGCCCACGACCAGCATCGCGGTCACGCTCCAGTCGACCAGCCCCGACAGGGCGTAGGACAAGGCGGTGGTCAACCCCAGCGCGCTGACGACGACCAGCGACGTGCCGATCGCGAAGGGCAGCGGCATCGCGGTCGCGAGGATCAGCCCCGGCACGATCAGGAAGCCGCCCCCGATCCCGAAGAAGCCGGCGGCAAGCCCGACGCCCAGCCCGATCGGAACCAAGCGCGGCAGCAGCGTCGAGGCGCTATCGCGGGTCAGTCGCACGTCCGGCGCTTCCGCCGTGCGGCGCTTGCGCAACATCGACAAACCGACGCCAATCATCAGAAGCCCGAACAGGACAAGCAGTCGCTTGCCGTCGAACGCCTTGCCCAACTCCGCCCCCAGCGCCGCGCCGATCATTCCGGAGACGGCGAAGACACTGGCGCACCGCCATTTCACGCGGCCCGCTCGCGCATGGCCGACCAGGCTGGCAAGCGCATTGACGGTGACGGCGACAGCGGCCGTCCCGATCGCAGCGTGCGGTGATCCGACGCCGACAACATAGATCAGGAGTGGCACGGCGAGGATCGACCCGCCTCCGCCGACAAGGCCGAGGATCAGGCCAATCACGCCGCCCGATGCAAGCGCGGCAAGGGTGGCAGCGGTGTCCACGATCGCCTCAGGCTGTCGCGCGCCGGTTCCAGGGCATGACGCGCAGCAGGTTGGCCATGCCGCACCACCCCGTCACGCCCGCGAACATCAGCCCCGCCCCGACGAACGCCGACAGCCCGAAGAAGCCGGGAGCGACGAACGTGCCGAGCAGAACGCCGATCAGCACCAGCCCACCGGCGGTAATCTGCACCTGCCGCATGATTTCCAACGGCTGCGACCGATCGGCGACGGTGGGCTGTCCTGCCTGCCGCCACGCATCGATGCCGCCGCCCAGGATATAGGCCGGCGCGCCACCCGCTGCCGCGCCGAGCTGCGCCGCATTGGCGGCGGTGCGCATCCCGGACTTGCAGTGAAAGACGACCGGACGATCGTCGCGCGGGAGATCGCCGATCCGGTCGAGCGGCACGTTCATCGCGCCGGGAATGCGTTCGCGCGCATGCTCGTCGGCACCGCGAATGTCGATCAGGCGCGCACCGGCATCGATCGCGGCACGGGTATCGTCGGGAGAAAGGGTCGCGAGCGTCATCGCATCAATCCTTGCAGTAGAGCTGGTAGAGAGTGCCGAGCAGCGTTTCGACGCGGGCATCCGCGATGGCGTACCAGAGCGTCTGGCTCTCCCGCCGGTAGGTGACGAGACCCTCGTCGCGCATCCTGGCCAGGTGCTGCGAGCAGGCCGACTGCGACAAGCCGACATCACGGGCCAGATCGCCGACCGTCATCTCGCCATGCTCGACCAGCTTGCACAGCAGCATCAGCCGGCGAGCATTGCCGATCGCCTTCAGCGTGTCGGCGACCTGCCCGGCCTTCGCCTCGAATGTCGCCAGGTCCATCGGCGGTTTGAGCATCATCGCCACTCCATTAGGTGTTGCTTATGTAGCACCAGCTAATATATTAGCAAGCGCTAACGGAGAAAATCATGACTCAGCCCCTCATCGAGGCGTTTTTCGACGAGCCGACCAATACGATTAGCTACCTCGTCGGCGATCCCGCGACACGGACTGCGGCGGTGATCGATCCAGTCCTCGACTTCGACATGGCGAGCGGCGTCGCCGACACGCGCTCGGCCGAGCGGATCGTCGCCTTCGCCCGCGAGCAGGACTGGCGGATCGCGATGGTGCTGGAGACGCACGCTCATGCCGATCATCTGTCGGCCGCACCCTTCATCAAGGCGCATACAGGCGCATGGATCGGGATCGGCGCGCATATCCGCGACGTGCAGAAAATCTTCCGCCCCGTGTTCGCGATGGATGATCTGAAAACGGACGGCTCGGACTTCGACCGCCTGTTCGAGAATGGCGACCAGTTCGCGATCGGGGCGCTGGCGGTCGAGGTGCTGCATGTCCCCGGCCACACCCCGGCCGACGTGACCTATCTGATCGGCGATGCGGCGTTCGTCGGGGATACGCTGTTCATGCCCGACTATGGCACCGCCCGCGCCGACTTCCCGGGCGGGGATGCGCGGACGCTCTATCGCTCGATCCGCCGGCTATTGGCGCTGCCCGACGAGACGCGACTGTTCCTCTGCCACGACTACAAGGCACCGGGTCGCGACGACTATCGCTGGGAGACGACGGTGGGCGAGCAGCGACGGTCGAGCGTCCACGTCCATGACGGTGTGAATGAGGACGACTTCGTCGCCATGCGCGAGCAGCGTGACGCCGGGCTATCCGTGCCCAAGCTCCTGCTGCCCTCGATCCAGGTCAACATCCGCGCGGGCCATTTCGATCAGGCGGAGGCGAACGGTGTCACCTACTTGCGTATTCCGGTAAAATGGAAAGCCGGCCATCCGTGATGTCATACGATCGCTGACACGGCTTTGTGCTTAGCGTACGTTTTCGACCATCCTCTCACCGGTCCCC
>NZ_JAKRNR010000066.1:0-6032 GCF_022346685.1 Sphingomonas sp. ACRSK
GGGTGAGGGGGGTGGGGCTGGAGGGTGTGATCGACAGCTATGTGCCCCAGACCTAGCCATCTACCGGCCCTGGCTTAACCCCGTAACCTGCCGTCCCGTATTCTCGTTCGAGGCAGCCGCCGGAACCTACAAGGGTGGGTGTATCGGCTAAGCGACCTCGGCTTGTGGCGGTGCCGCGACCAACCCTCGCCGACGACTTGCGCGGTCATCATTGGCCTTCTGTCTTGTGGTTCTGAAGCCTGTGAGTTCGAGCAGGTCGGCTTGCATCTGCGCCTTCGTCGGCATGTCTATCTGGCGGCCCTGAGCCTGGTCGTGACCCGAATGCTCGGAAGCGCGTTTCATAGCGCGATGGATGAGCGTGAAATCTTCATCGCTCACTTCGACACCGCCCAAGCGGAGCGTTCCCACATCCGAACCGAAGCGGCGAACGACATCGTTCAACACAACTTCTTCAACTGCGCGCTCCCACGTCTCTCTCAATGCGGCGTAGAAACGCGTGCAACGACGTTTATATTCTTCGCTGGTAATCGCCAGCTCATCAGGAATGGCATCGATCTCTGCCCGCAACGTGCGTTCGCGGTCCTTCACCTTGCGCGCGACCCAAGGCTCGTCGTTGATGCTCACCATTCCAAATTCGCCGTTGTTCCCTTGTTGTATGAGGCAGGGGAGCGCGGGGACCGGGGTATGCCGGTCGAGGCAGGCAATCATAAGCTCATGATAGAAGACGAGATTGTGCGTGAAGATGATGATCTGACGCCCCTTCGCGGCTTCATTGACCAGCCTACGTGCCACCCTTCTGACGCGAGCATGGTCCAGACTCGTCACGGGATCATCGAGGATGATTGCCGAACGGCGGCCAGCTACATGAGATTCTGCAAGAAAACACGCCAAGCTCAAGGCGCGCTGTTCGCCCTCGCTTAGGACACGCGATTTTTTCGCTTTCTTGCTTGATGCCAATCCGACCTCGAAAAAGCTCACGCCTCTCGAACTCTCATCGGCGAACTGCAAGGGAACATGGTTCAACGCAAAGGCTGCAATTTCCTCGCCGATTCTAGTTTGTAGTTCGGGTGAGGTCAGCTCTTTCCGCAGGGTCGTTGCGAGGCGCGACAATGGAGACGTATTCAAAGCGGCTTCGCACGCGAGGTAGCGATGGCGGCACCAAAGCTCCTTCTGGCGTGATACAACCTCCTCAATCTGCCCGTGAAGCTGCTTCTGGTCGGTTAGCTCAGCGATTCGCTCTGTGATTGCGGCGGTACGGTCGTCACCTGCGCGCAAAGAAGCAGCATGGGCTGCCAGTTGAGCGCCCCAGGCTCGCAACGGTTCAACGGGTGAAGGCGGTAGCGGAACTAGGTCCGCAACGACGCCTGCTGCCAGTTGGCCAAGACGCTCATCGCGTCTGGCGCGCAGTGAACGGTTGAAAGCAATCACACTATCAACGAGTGTACCCGCCCCCGAGGAAACTTCGGCGGCTTCCCGCAGCAAGGCCTGCATGTCGGCGTCCGTTTTGAAGGTAACATTGCGAAGCACGGTAACCCGTAGATCGACGGCTCGGGTAGCGCTCAGTGCCTCCCGTGCCGCGGCCCCTTCCACGAAGGCGTCAAATGCGGCTAGGCGCCGAGCAGCTTCTTCGCCAATGGCTTGCTGACATACTGGGCATGGGTCGCCGACAGCAAAGGATTGATCCGGCGGCCTAACACCTGCCTCCGCCGCAAACTGACGCGCCAGTCTGTACAACTCACGCCATACATCAGAACCGGTCGCCTGAATCGGCTGCTTGCCGATCTGCTCGGCAGCTAGCGTCTCTGCAACTTGCTTCGTTCTCTGCTTGGCACCCAGCAGCTGCCCGTCCTGCTCGATTATCGGCGACAGCAAAGCTCCGCCAACGGCATCGAAACTGGCGACTGCATTCGCACATGCCGCAGCGATCCGTTCATAACGCACCGCGACGGCGGCAGGGCCTTGAACTAGCTCCACACCAAGCTGAGCCAGCTCGGTTTCCAGTTCGAGATTCCACGTCGCCGCCTGTCGCAAATCCTGCTCGGTCGGAAGATTGGCTTCGGGGGTGCCGATTTGAAGGCGGCTTATCAATCGCCCGACTGTGGTAGTTTGCGAGTAATGGCCGCCATACGGAGGGGTATTGCGTGCCGTGTTGGCGTCGATCCAGCCCCGATACCGACCGGAAGCCGCTCGATACAGTTGCGCTAGTCGCCCGACACAATCTTCCTCGGGTGATAGGTAGAGAATGTCATTTTTGCCATCGACGTAGACGCGGAGATTGTCGGTATCGAGCATGGTGATACCGCTCAGTATCTCCGGCTTCGGGCTGCCGTCTGCCCAAGTCTCAGTGGCTGGTTGGCTATCGCCTTTCTGATAGGAGAAGGTGATCGCTTTCTCCGGCTCATCGCCTTCGGCAAACACATTGCCCTGCAGGTCGGCGCTTACCCTAGCCGTGCATAAATGCCGCAAGGCGCGCGTATATCCGCTTTTGCCGACGCCGTTCTCGCCGAAAATGACCGTCACGCCGTTGAGAGCGAACTTGAGGGTCTGCCCGCCAATCAGGCGGTCTAACCCTTGTATGGGGCCGACCGAATGGAGAACCACATCATCCGGCCTTGCTCCTGACGAAACAACAGTGCCTGCGTCAAACGCCAAGCAGGGGCGGTCTCCTTCAACGCTCATGCCGAACGCCACAGCGACGCGATCAACGACTGCGGTGATATTTTCTTCGGTAAGATCGGCTGATGTGGCCGCGCGCTGCATGGCGTCAGCTGCCCAATCAGGCTGCGCCTGACACCACTCACTGAGCTTGCCCATTTCCCCTCCCGCCGACATTTGTCATTCGGCTAGGGGAACTTATCACGTCGCATCAGCTACGGCCTAGCAGCAAACTCTGTTGAGGTTACAATCGTGTGCTAAGCACGGGGAATCCGACCAAGGACGGCACGTTCTGAGGGTTCGCACGCTGGCCTCTCCGCTCAGAAGGGCAACGTTTGCTAGAGTAAATGACGGCCGCTTTCGTAACGCGCGCAATTCAAAGCGGATATTCTGCTCCCGGCCCAATCGTGGGCGCTCGCGGTGGAGCCCGCCTGACACCCACTACCCCCTTCGCGCGTTCAGCATTGCTTCAACGCCGGAAGGGAACGACACGGGGTGCCGGTGCGATGGGTCGCTGCCGGCGGAACGGGTTGGAGAAGGATAGGCATGGGATCGCCACGACGACCGATCGATGTTGCCAGCCGGGGCCGGGCGGCCCTGCGGCCGGGGCTTGCGGCGCTTGGGGTTGCGGTGGGGCTGCTCGCGGGGGTGCCGGCGGTGGCGGGCGACTATGCGACGCGCGAGGTGGGGGCCTGGACGGTGGCGGCGAGCCGGGACGGCAAGGGCTGCTTCCTGACGCGCGAATATGATCGCGCCGGGCGGACGACGCTGCTGCTGGGGCTGGAGGTCGACGGCACGAACCACCTGACGGTGCTGAACGCCAACTGGTCGATCAAGCCGAAGGACCGGCTGGAACTCACCTTCCGCCTCGCCAAGGCGAGCTTCCCCAAGCATTTCGCGGTGGGCATGGCCTCTGGCGGGAAACAGGGGTTCGTCACCGACTTCGGCGCGAAGTTCCCGGCGCACTTCGCCGCTTCCCCCACGCTGCAGATCTTTCGCGGGAACGTGCCCGTCGAGCGGCTGAGCCTGGACGGAAGCGGGGCGGCGGTCGCCGAACTGCGCCGCTGCGTCGAGGGCCAGCGCGGCAAGCCCGCGGGCGGTGCGCGCGAAAAGGAACCGTCGAACGGGATCCCGATCGACCCCTTCTCGGCAGGAGCCGGACGCAAGGGCAAAAACTAGCCGCGATCTTGCTTATGATGTGCAGAGATGAACATTCGTTCAGCTAGATGAACATCAGTTCAGGTAGATGAATAGATGTTCAGGAAAGTGTTGAAACGGTGCAACACTGTCGGTTGATCTGACGCAATGCACATCCGAACCCAATCGGGATTGTTGAACTTTCCTCCGTCAGCTTGGTTGTTCCGGCAGATCAACGAGTGAAAGAACTACGATGTCATTCAATGCCTCTAAATTCGCGCCTGCCCTGATCGTCCTGGTGGCTGGTGTGGGGCTGAGCGGCTGTGCGACCAAGTCGTACGTCCGTGAGCAGATCGCGCCGGTGAGCCAGCGGGTCGACACGCTGGAGGCACGCCTGCAGGAGACCGACGGCACCGCCAAGGCGGCGCTGGCCGAGGCGCAGGCGAACGGCCAGCGGATTGACCAGATCAACGGCCGCGTGGATGGCGTGGAGCAGCGGCTCCAGGCGCAGGAGGCTCGGCCCAAGCGCCCGCGCCACTGATCGCACCGACCGTCAACAGCATCCGGTCGTCCCTTACGGGACGGCCGGATTTCGAGTATCTGCATTTGATGACCTTTTTTCTCCGGGTGCTGGCCGGCATCGCACTGGCCGCTCCCGCCGCAGCGGTTGCGCAATCCCAGGAAGCACCGGCTCTGGAAGCCCCCAGCTTTGAGGCCGAGGCCGGGACGGTTCGTTCCGCCGACGCCAGCCGCGTCGCCGACTGGGTGACGGCATCGGGCGACAACCACGGGCTCCCCTTTGCGATCATCGACAAGCCCAATGCGACGATGCTGCTGTTCGACGCGAAGGGCGAGCAGCTGGCACAGGAACCGGTGCTGATCGGCATCGCCCTGGGCGATGATGCCACCGCGGGCGTCGGCAGCAAGAAGCTGGCGGAGATCGGCCCTGCCGAGAAGACCACGCCGGCCGGGCGCTTCCTGGCGAAGTTCGGCATCCCGTTCCGCAAGGAGCGGATCCTGTGGGTGGATTATGCGACTTCGGTAGCGATCCACACGATCCCGGCGGACGCCGCCAAGAAGGAGCGCCGCCGCGAGCGGATGCTGTCGCCGACGGCGGAGGACAATCGCGTCACCTTCGGCTGCATCAACGTGCCCCGGGCGTTCTACGGCAAGCTCCTGCGGCCGCAGTTCGCGAAGAAGGGCGGCTATGTCTATGTGCTGCCCGACAGCAAGCCGCTGGAAGAGGTGTTCCCGCGGTTGCGCGTGCACGAACTGCGGACCGCGGCGGTTCGCTAGCGCTTCCTGCTGAGCCCCCCTGCGACAAAGGTCGACCTCGCGCCGGGGCTCGGGTTCGCTACAAGGGGGCGACAGGGGGAGAAGGCGATGAAGGCGATCCTGCGGCTATTGGCGGTGCTGGCCTGGGGGCTGATGCCGGGCGCGGCGTCGGCCGAGGACCAGTTCAAGCTGCTCGTGATCGCGACGCCCAGCACCTATCACTATGAATATATCCCGGTCGCGCGCGAGAGCCTGGAAAAGCTGGCGCGGCTGCATTCGATCGGGCTGACCTGGACGAGCGACCCGGCGGTGTTCGACGGCGACCTCAGTCCCTATGCGGCGGTGCTGTTCCTGAACACGCCGGCCGAGCAGCTGAGTGCCACGCAGCGCCAGCGGTTCGAGGCCTATATGCGCGGCGGCGGCAACGCGATGGTGGTGCACCGGGCGGCGATCGTGCCGGCGGGGGCGTGGCCGTGGTACGAGCGGCTGGTCGGGCGGTCGTTCGTCAACCATCCCAAGATCCAGACGGGCGTGGTCACCGTCGCCGACAAGGGCTTTCCCGCGAGCTTCGGCCTGCCGGATCGGTGGATCTGGAGCGACGAGTTCTACGTGACCGAGAACCCGCACCGGGTGGCGGTGAACCCCGTGCTGGAGGTGGACGAGGCGAGCTATGACCCGACGCGGATCTGGCCGGGGCAGGTCGGCCGGCGGATGGGCGCGCACCACCCGGAGGCCTGGTACCACCGGCATGAACAGGGGCGCGTGTTCGTGACGCTGCTGGGGCACCAGGCGGAGATGTACCGGGACGAGCGGTACCTGCAGCACTTGCTGGGGGGTATCTATTGGACGGCGACGGTGACCACGCCCGTCTGGATCTTGGGATGGTTGACGAACGACCGCCCGACCAGCCGCTCGTACCACGGCCACGCCCCCGCCGGCACGATCGCCGCCCGGTGCACCACCAT
>NZ_JAKRNR010000067.1:0-5920 GCF_022346685.1 Sphingomonas sp. ACRSK
GAGGGGGTGGGCCTTGCGGCGACGCAGGGTGCTTCGGGCGGCGCAGCGATGGCAGAGGCGAATGATATGGAAGCGTCGTTGCGGCGGCTGGGGCGGTACCGGTGAGCGCGATCGAGATCCCACACCTCCGCATCAAGTCGTTCGCGCTTCGCCCACGGCTGTTCAGCGGCGAGCAGGAGGGGGCCCTTGGCGGTCCCGACCTGCCGATCCCGCGGCCCGGCGACCGCTTCGCTGTCGACGTCGCGACGACGCAGTTCCGCAACGAGAGCGAGGGGCGACGGATGGTCGCCGCGCTGTTCGAGGCGAGCAACGGCAGCGCGATCATGCGCATCGTGCAGCCGAACAAGAAGCGGTTGATCGTCGGCAAGGGTGTCATGGTCGACGGCACCGATCAGGGCGGCATGACGCTGTCGCTGCGCGGCCTGGTGCCCGGCGCGGCGCTGACGCGGGGTAACTTCTTCAGCATCGTCCATGGCGGCCAGCGCTACGTCCACATGATCGCCGGCACGGGCTCCGCCATCGCGGACGATGCTGGGCGGATCGCGCTGCCGATCTGGCCGATGCTGCGGTTCCTGACGATCGACGGCGAGCCGGCGGAGTTCGACGCGCCGATGATCGAGGGCAAGCTGCTGGGCTTCGACAAGGGCGCCAGCTTCGTGCGTGCCAAAACCGAGCCGCTGTCGTTCAGCATCCAGGAGCGGGCATGACCTTTCGCCTGACCCCTGCCATGTCGGCGGCGCTGCGCACGGGGCGCTACCCGTTTGCGCCGCTCGTGCGGGTTGCGCTGCCGAGCTACACGCTCTGCCACCTGGTCGGATCGGCCGAGGTGCGGTTCCTCGGCGAGAAGTTCGTGGGGCGCGATCCCCGCTTCGGGATCCTGGCGGCGGCCAGCAATCTGAAGGACGGCGTCAGCGATGAGGCACCAGACTGGTCGTTGACCTTCATCCCGCCGAACGATGCCGTCGCCTCCGAATTGGCAGATGCCACGGCCCAGGGTGGCGAGGTGGGCGGCTGGCTAGGGCTGATCGATCCCGCGACCGGGCGGCTCCTGCCCGAGCCGATCCAGCTGTTCGCGGGCGAGCTCGACGTGCCGCGGATCCGCGTCGGCAAGGGCACCCGGTCGCTGGAGTGGCGCTGCGTCTCTGCGCTGGAGCCCTTCCACGACGAAGAGAAGGGCGCTCGCCTGTCCGACAGCTGGCACCAGCTGGTGTGGCCCGGCGAAACGGGCTGCGCGAACATGACCGGCATCGACAAGACGTCGAACTGGGGCGTGGAGCGCCCGCCCTCGGCGGTGCGGACGACCGGCGGGAGCCTCAATCCCTCCTTCCTGGGGAACATGGCCCTGTGAGCGAGCTCCTCCGCCGCCAGCATGCCGCGCAGGCGGCCGTCGACCGGTTCAAGGGCCAGCCGCTCGCCTATGGCAAGAACGACTGCGTACGGCTGGCAGCGTTCGTCCTGCGCAAGATGGGGCACCGGCCGCAGCTGGCGAAGGCTGGCAGCTACAGCACCGCTCTGGGCGCTGCGCGGGCACTGGAGCGATCCGGCTTCGCGGACCTCGCCGCCGCGATCGACGCGCTGGGACTGCCCCGCATCGCACCGGCCGCCGCATGGGTAGCGGACCTGATCCTGCTGCCAGCCGAGGGGCCGTTCGGAGGCGCGCTGAGCGTCGCGGTCGGGAACGGTCGTGTGCTCGGCTATCACGAAGACGTGGACGGTGCGGACATCCTGCAGCCGGTCAAGTATGTGGTTGCTTGGAGAGTGTGATGCCTGACCTCGAACCACTTGCCGCTGATGCGGTCGCAAAGATCGCAGCCGGAGAGCACGCCGCGGCACGCGCTGACGCTGCCGAGCGAGTGAAGATCCAGGCGTCTCTCGCCGACGGTGCGCTGAAGGCGCTGCTGCTGGTGAATGGCGGAGCAATGGTCGCCCTGTTCACCTTTATCGGAAACCTGCTCGCTCGGGCGGATGCGAAGCCGCTGTTCGACGCCAGCAAGCTATGGCTGGCGTTCGCGTGCTTCGTTGTCGGCTTAGGTGTGGCGCTGATCTGCCACGTGCTGGCGTTCGCATCGCAAGACCGCTTTTATAGGCAGTCGATGATGGAAGCCTGGCGACTGCAGGAGGCGGCGGCCCGGCAACTCTCGACTGCTCCGGGCGAGGCGGAGTTGCGCACCTACCGGCAAGGCGGTCTGCTGTATCTGGCGGGCGTGGCGCTCTCCGTGGTGTCCATCCTCGCGTTCGTGCTTGGTTGTGGTTTTGCTCTCGCGGGCGTGTTGCTCCGCTAACAGACCAACCTTTAGTCCAGCATCGGAGAACCGGATGGCGAAAGCTCTTCGGACGGCGGCGTTCGTCGTCGGCGCGGTGGCGCTTGCGGCAACCGGCGTCGGCGCCGCTGTGTCGCTCGGCGCCCTCGCGGCCAGCGCAACCACGGCAACGATCGCCACGGTCGCGACGGTTGCCCAGGTCAGCGCGGCCGCGCTCTCGATCGCGGCATCCGTCGCGCAGCCGAAGGGCTCGCTCGGCGGAAACCCGACCGAGTTCACGATCGATAAGGAGTCCGGCATCCCGTACGCGATCGGCCGGACCTATTCCGCCGGCAAGGTCGTCCACCGCCAGTATTACGGATCGAAGAACAGCCTGGAGAGCTGGGTAGCGGTTCACAGCCTCGGCCCGATCAAGAGCCTGGGGCCATTCCAGGTCGAAAAGAAGACCGTCAGCTTCGCCGGCGGCGCGGCGCAGGGCACCTATGCCGGCTACATGTGGCTCGACCAGCAACTCGGCGCCTGCCCGGAAGCCCGCGCGCTGCAGGGGCCGCAGGGGCCGTTCCCCGGCTGGGGCCCATCGTCGAAGCTATCCGGCCTCGCGGCGGACCTCTGGACGCTCAAGTTCGACACCAAGGGCAAGAAGTACCCGAACGGCGTGCCGGAGCGTGGCCGGATCCTGGAAGGGGTGTTCGTCTACGATCCGCGCCTCGACAGCACCTATCCGGGCGGCCAGGGTGGTTGCCGGCTGGGGCAGGAGGCTACGTACGTCTACAGCGAGAACCCGGCGCTGCACGCGATCACCTGGGCATATGGCCGGATCCAGAACGGCGTCCTAATCGCCGGCGGCGGCATGAAGGCGATCGGCATCGACCTTCCACCCTTCGTCGAATGGGCCAACGTCTGCGATGCGAACAATTGGAAGGCGGGCGGCGTCGTCTACACCAGTGCCGACAACGGCTGGGACATCCTGAAGATGATCTGCCAGGCGGGCGGCGGCGAGCCGATGCCCGTGGCCGGTCAGCTGTCGGTGACCTTCAACGCGCCGAAGGTGTCGATCGGGCGGATTACCAGCGCCGACATTATCGGCGACGTCGACGTGCCGGGCACGGCATCGCGGCGTGCGCGGCGCAACACGGTGATCGCAAAGGTTCGCCTGGAGAGCCACGGCTGGCAGGTGGTGCCGTTGAACGCGATCCCGATCCCCGACTATGTCGCGGTCGACGGAGGCAGCCGGCCGAGGGAGATTGACTTTCCGCTGGTGCAGCAGGTCGACCAGGGCGCCCAGCTGGGCCTCTATGAAATCCTGAACGGTCGCGAGCTGGAGGGCATTCTTCTTCCCTGCAAGGCCACCATGATCGGGTACCGGCCGGGAGACTGCCTGACGGTCGATATTCCGGAAGCCTCGCTAGTCGAGCGGGACGTCGTGCTGCGCAATCGCGAACTGGACTCCGCCAGCGTCGCCGTGACCTTCACCTGCCGCTCGGAGACGGCGTCGAAGCACAGCTTCGCGCTGGGGCAGAGCGGCACCGCCCCGCCGACGCCCGACCTGTCGATCCCGGAAGTCGACCTCTCGGCACCATCCTCGGCAGACTGGTCGGCGACCGGTACCGTGCTGAGCGCCAACGGAGTGTCGGTGCCAGCCGTGATCGTCACCGGCGCGGCCGACGATCGGCCGATGGCCGGCGTGCTGTTCGAATACCGGCCCTATGCGGCTGGCGCGGATCCGGAGGCGAACTGGAGCGGCGGCGGCCTCGATGGACCCGCGATCGTCCGCAAGGAGATCACCAGCGTCACCTCCGGCACGCAGTACGAGGTGGCGGTGCGGTACATGGTCGGCGGCGCGTACAGCGACCGGCTGGTGCTGGGGCCGGTGACCGCAGGCGACTTTGCGATCGAGAACATGCTCGCCGCCCCGTCGGAGCTTACCGCCAGGCAGAGCGCCCCGCTGAAGGTTGACCTGACCTGGCGCAATCCGAAGTCCGAGGTGTTCGACTATGCGACCATCATCGCCGATGGCGTGGAGGGCGCCGACCAGCTCGTTGGCGGCCTGGGCGCCGTCATGGCTGTGACGGTCGACGCGGCAGTGGGCACGCACAGCTATGCGATCCGCGCCTATGGCAGCGACGGATCGACTGCGACCAGCGCGGCCGTCCAGGTGACCGTTTCGTAACGGTTCCGTCCGCGCACCTTCCTCCGACCGCTCGACGTCCCACCACAAGGGGTAGCTAATGCCAGTCCAACAGACGTTCGCCGCGTCGCGCAATGCGACGTGGGCGCCGACGCTCATCTACCAATATCGAGGACGACCGCTGCCGCTTGCCGGTGCGCGCATCGACATGCAGCTGCGGCTGTATCCAGGGCAGCCAGGCAACGCGATGCTGACGATCCGCAATGTGCCATTCACCGACAAGCTCGTGGGCGGCACAGGGAACTCGGAAGACGACCTTCGAGAGCTGACCCTTGAGCCTTCGGTGAAGCCTGGCGCTGTGGACGGCTCCGAACCAAACACTCTGCGCTCGCTGCCGGGTCTCCAGACGCCCGAGCCCGGCGACCCGCAGACCTTCGCCTTCGACATCCTCATCACCTACGCCGACGGGCAGTCGGAACGACTGGCGGGGGGGAGTTTCATCGCAGATCCGGGAGTGACCATCGCATGAGAGAGATTATTCGAGCACAAGTCGGCGGGCTGCGTGGGCCGGGGCTTACCGATGCGGACAAGGCGATTTTCACGGAGGCGAAGGAGTCTGTTCAACTGAGCGAAGCAGCTGCGGCAGGTTCGGCAACTGCTTCCGGCCTTTCGGCGGAATCCGCGCGTTCATCGGCAGAGCTGGCACGCGCGGCTGTCGCAGTCGCATACAGCACGGAGACGAACGGTCGTGGCTTGCTTTACAAGAGCGACGGCACCCTGAACGGGTGGACCGGCGATACTTCCGCCTGGACCTCCGTGCTGAAGCCCGCGCTGCTGACCTACGGCCCCTCGCCCGTGATTGCGCAAACCCCGGGTCCTCCCGGCAGTAGCGATGCGGGCGGGAACCGCGAAACGTTCCTGTTCATCGACACGGACGGGACTTGGTATGAGTTCTACGGCGCCGGCAACGGTAGTGGGTTGGCTTCCGACCCGCTTAGCCCATGGCGCCCGCAGTACAGCAAGAGCACCGACGGTGGTGTAACCTGGACGAAGCTCGGGGATGTGCCCGGCATCAGCCGCAACCACGGATACGACGACGGGCAGTGGCCTGCCGCAGACAACCTGTTTCTGGATCACCGGGACGGCACCTATTACCTGCACCGTCTCACCGCGGGCAGCGTCTACCAAAACGAGGTATGCAGCGGCCCGTACACTTCCGACGTCTGGTCGGCGTCTAACATCAACGGACCCTACACCTACGTTCGCAACACGGTGACGACCGGCCCGGCCGGGAGCTTCGACGCCAACGACGCCTATGCTTCGTGTATCGTCTTCAGCGCGGGCAACTACTACCTGTTCTACTCCGCCGTCAGCAACGGCCCGAACAATCAGTGGCACATCGGCCTTGCTGTCGGCAGCAGCCCGGCCGGTCCTTTCACCAAGACCGGTTCGCAGGTCTTGCCCGACACCATCCGAGGCCAGGCCGAAAACCCGGAGGTCTTCTTTTCGAAAGAGCTCAACTGCTGGGTGA
>NZ_JAKRNR010000068.1:0-5564 GCF_022346685.1 Sphingomonas sp. ACRSK
ACGTCGATCTCGATCGTCAGCTTGGCGGCCCGGCCGAGATCGACGGCGAGACCGGAGAACACCTCCATGTCGTCATTGACGATCGCCTGGCGCGACAGGTTGATGATGTTGCCCTTGGTCGACGCGGTGATCGCCTCCTTCGCCAGGTCGGGGATCGGCTTGTTCTTGAACTCGCCAGCCTCGTTCACATTGTCGAGCGCGCCGAACGAGCCGCGCAGGTACCGGCTGTGCGGGCGGAAGTCGGTGACGGTGCCGGTACCGCAGAACCGGGTCCAGGTGTCGGGCGTGGTCGCGTAGGCCGCCTGCAGGGTGCGATGGATCGCGTTCTCGAACAGGACCGGAAAGTCGCTGGTCGTCTGCGTGATCACCGCGCCCTGCGACGTCATCGCCTGGCGCACGATCTGGTCCGGGTCGCGGGTGGTGATGTTCACGCCCAGATTGCCGAGCGATTCACGCGCGAGGTCGACGTTGCGCACGCCGCGGAACTCGCCCGGATCGATCTTGACGGGCTTGCCGTTCAGCGCAGCCGCCTTCTCGACGAGGTGGGCGACGCCCGCCTTGACGAGCAGCCAGTTGGTGGCGCCCTCGCGAAACTTCTCACGCTGGTCGACCGTCACTCGCGCCGGGCTGTTGTGCCCCACGTTGGCGGCGTCGCCTTCCTCAGCCAGCTTGTCGAGGATCTTCTCGCGCGCGGTGGCGAGCGCCGTGCCGTCATTCACCAGCCCGTCGATGAAGTCGGCAGGCAGGTTGTGTTTGGCGCCGAGCGCGCGGATCGTTCCGACACGGGTACGCTCAGCGGTCACGGCGTTCTGCACGTCGACCGCAGTGAGTGCCACAGCGGAGGTGTCGGTGTGAGCTGCCGGGAGGCTGGTGACCGAAGTCAGAGCGAGCGCCCCCGTGGCGGGTAGCGCGTCCTGCGCATCGAGAGCAACGGCAGAACGGGTGATCTTGTCGATCTCGTCCTGTGTGCCACCATCCTTCTGGAACTTGGCGATCGCGGCAACCAGCGCCGCGCGGGTCTTATAGAGGTCCATGGTTTTCTCCTGTGGACGTTTAGGAGCGGCAGCGGCCGTCCGCGGGGTTCCCAGCATCGCCATGGCGGAGATGACCGGGCTTTCGGGGGCCTTGCGAAACCCGAATGCTGACACGTTGCAGGCCGCGGCGTTCGACGCCTCCGACACAGACGTGATGAACTTCTGCTCGAGCGCCTGCTCGGACGTGAGCCAGGTTTCGGCGTCGAGCATGGGGATCAGATCGTCGGCAGTGAGCCCGGTCTGACCCGAGTAGATCCGCACGAGCTGGTCGCGGATCACGTCGAGCTTGTCGGCCGTCGCGCGGAGCTCGCGGGCGTCGCCGATCGCCACATCCCAGGGATTGTGGATCATCATCAGGGCGTTGTCGGCCATGATGATCTCGTCGCCGACCATCGCGATCACCGAAGCCATGGAGGCCGCGAGCCCGTCGATATGGACGGTCACCTTGCGGCCGGCGGCCTTGGCAGCGGCTAGCGCGTTGAAGATCGCCAGCCCTTCCATGACGTAACCGCCGGGGCTGTTGATGCGCACCACGAGGTCGCCATCGTCGCTGGCGATCAGGGCGAAGAGCGTCTTGGCATCCAGCCCATCCCACTCGTCGCCGACGATGCCGTAGATTAGGATTTCGAGCATTCAGGCCCCCTGAGGCTGGCCGGGCTGGGCGGAGGTTTGTTGCTCCGCAGGATTGCCGACGGCGGTCACCCGGCGCGGGTCGCAGTCGAGGATCAGCCCGAGGCGGTCGAGCCGAGCGAAGTCAGCGGTGAGCTCGGCGAGGAAGGTATCGGGGTCCTCGCCACGACGGCGAGCGGCCGCGGAAATTGTGTCCTGGCCCGAACGGATCGCGTCGCGGGTCGCCTTGATCTCTTCGGCAGGGTTGATCATTTCCCGACCCGGCGGCGTCCAGCGGACGGTGACACCCTCTACGTCCTCGCCAACCATGGCGAAGGCATCGATCAACCAGCCGGCCACCGCGCCGCAGAACTGGGGGATGAACATTGCCCACTGCCACGCGGCCAGGGACCGCTGGTACTCCAACCAGCCCATACGACCGGACGAGAAGTTGACGTTGGACAGGTCACCGGTGAGCGCCTCGTACGGCACCCCCAGGCCAGCACTGACGGCGCGCAGCGACACCTTGGTGTAGTCCGCATAGCCATCGACGCCCGGCGGGCTGGAGAAGGTGACATCCTCACCCGGCCGCGCATACTGAAACGTGCCGGGCTCGATGTAGTCGAGCGGCTCGCGATCGTCTGGCCCGCCTTCTTCCTGAGCAATGCCGGGGATCACCCCGTCGGGATCTTCGCCAGTCACGACGCCGACGAACGCGCTGGCGAGCTTCTGGCGCGTCAGCTGCGCATCCTCGAAGTCGCCGAAATCCTTCATCCGCAGGATGACAGGTGCGAACCAGGTGGCGCCGTGCTCCATCTCCGGGCGGTCGGCGCGGAAAACGTGCGCGACGTCCGCAGCCTTCACGAAGGTCGAGCCCAGCGCGTCGGCACGGCCGCCCCCAGGATGGCCGTTGTAGAGCCAGTACCCCTCGCGCGCGCCCAACGGGCTGAACTGCACACCGTTGATCAGGAACCCGCCCTGTACACCCGGCGCGGTCGACAGCGGCCCATGCTTGGAGGGGTCGATGTAATCCGGCTCGATCACCTGCAGCTGGAACGGCAGCGGCAGCCGGTCCGAAGCGCGGCGCCAGCGGCGACGCATGACGACTGCGCCGCTCTCCACGATGGTACGCGCCGCCTGGAGCTGGAGGCCGTAGAGATCATGCCGACCGCTGGCGTCGCATGCGGTGGTGTCGAGATGACGGCGGGCCAGCTTGTTCAGCCGGTCATCGATCTCCCCGTCCCGATACACCTGGAAGGTGATGCCGGTCCCGACCATGTTGTTCGCGATCGTGGCTGCGCCGCGCGCCGCGACGGGATTGTTGCGCACGAGGTCGCGCGCGATACCGCGCAGCGCCGCGGCGACCGCCGGCGTGAGCTCGCCGTTGGCATCCAACCGGGTGCGCCGCCAGCCCGCCGCGCGCCGACCGAGCGTCGCCCCGTCGTATTCCGCACGTGCGCCGCGACCGGGACGGATGCGCTTGCGATCGCTCGCGACGGCGGGCGCGGGCTCGGCAGCCGACCGTCGCAGCAGCCGGTCCATAAAGGAACGTTCGGCCATTTACAGGCCGCTCCGGTAAAACGGCACGCGGCGGCGGACGATCGAGCTCTTCGCCGTCGTCTCCATCCGTAGGCGAGCCTCTAGCACCTCTTCTGCCTTCAGCAGCTGGTCCAGGGCATGGTTCTCCACCGATCGGCCGTCGGCGAACGTCACCTTGCGGGCTTCGACGATCCTGGCTCGGATCGCGTCGAGGGCGGTTTTCGTGTCTGCCATTCCTACCTCCCTCGGCTGGTGAACGGATTGGCACGCTTGGGCTTCGGCTTCTTCGCCGCAGCTGGGGCAGCTGGCTGAGCGGGAGCGCGATCGTCAGGGACCTGCTTTGGGGCGGGAACCGGCGGGGGCGCCGGCTTCGTGAACTCGCCCCTGGCCTTCTGCCAGTCGCTTTCCCGCCAGCGATCCACACCCAGCGAGAAGGCAACGGCACGGGCATAGACCGCGTTGTCGAGCGCCTCGTTGCGATCGCGGACCTTGTGCCACTCCTTGCGGAAGCCGCCGCTGCGCAGCCGGATGATGCGAAGCTCCTCCGCCACCAGCTGCTTGATCCACTCGTCGGTGGTGCCGTCCGGCAGGAAGACATACCCGTCCGGGTATTCCTCGCCGTCGACCGGCTTTTCCTTCTCCAGGTCGCCGAACAGTTCGAGCTTCAGCATCGACGTGCCGATGTTCCATAGCCGCACGCCGCGCTTCATCTTGCGGCCGTTGACGGTGACGTCCTGCCAGGTCGGCGATCCGATCGGCTGGTTCGCCGTGATCATGTGCCGGCCCTTCACCGCCATCACGAAGCCGGGATGGCGCCTAACCCAGGCGTACACCTCCATGGTGTTCTCGCCGTCGCCGGAATCGATCGCCACGCGCGCCAGGCGCATGACCCGGCCATCCTCGCTGGTCCAGGTGCGAGCGACTTCCGCGTCGAGCTTCTTCCAGGTCTCCTTGTCGGAGATCGAGCCGAAGACCTCGATGCGCTCGACGAACTCACGCCGTCCGTTCTGGCCGAAAGCCCAGATGTCGAGATCGATGCGACCACCGCCACCGCGTTGGACGTCGGCGGCCCCGACGAGAAGTCCGGCCTTAGCCGAAGGCGTTCCCAGCCGCATCGCCTTCTCCCGGCGATCATAGAGGCGCTGCCACTCCGGAGCCTCGCCACGCTCGGCCCATGCCTCGCCGAGCACCTGGTTGACGAAGGTACGCAGCAGGTTCGGATCCTTGCGGACCTCCATGAACTCGCGCGCGATCTCCAGCCATGCCGCACCCGGATGCTGGCTGTACGCCGCCCAGATGTGGAACGAACGATGGCGCGGGAACGCGGCTGGGTTGTGCGCTCGCCATTCGCCCGCCTCGTCCATCGCCGCCTTGTCGGCTTCGTCGATGTCGCAGCCGTTGACGCACCGGTACCAGGCGCGGGTCGGGTTCTCCTTCGGCTCCCACCGGATGCCAGCGCCCGTGCCATCGCCGAACACCAGCTGCTGCATCTCGCCGCAGTGCGGGCACGGGACGTAACGAAACTCTTGGCTGCCCAGCTCGAACAGATCGTCGATCCGGCTGAAGCCCTTCACCTTCGGCGTCGAGCCCGCAGCGCTGAACCGGCGGGGCGACGTCAGGTTGCGCTTGTACGCCAGCCGCGCGGGGTCGCCCTCTTCCTTCGACGCCCAGGGATAGCCGTCGCATTCCTCAAGGAAGACGTCGTCGGAGGTGACGCGCCGGAACTCCTTGGGGCTGTTCGCGCCCTTAATCTGGATCCAGCCGCCCTTGTAGCGCTTCGCCCGGATCTGGTTGTCGGCATGCCGGGGCTTGAAGGTGGCGACGGAGCGAACCACCGGCCACTGGAGCACCGGGTCCAGATCGTCACGGCTGAACTTCTCGGCGTCGTCGATCGTCGGCTGGTAAATCAGCGTGCGGGCCGGATCGAACTTGATGCGCCAGGCGACGAAGCACTGCAGGATGGTCGAGTAGCCGATGCGGCTGCTCTTCCGCACAGACAGCTGCGACGTCTCCGGATCGGTGAACGCGTCGGCGATGTCCGCCTGAAACGGGAACGGCCGAATGCGCGCACCATCGTCGGAACGCGCATGCTCGACCATGAACTTTGACAGCGGCGGACGTTCACGCGGCTTGCAGGCAGCCAACCAGGCGCGGGCGAGCGCTACACCATGCGGACCCGGCGCCTGATAGGGCTCAATCGTCCCCTTCTTCTTCGGGCTCGCTGTCATCGAAGCCCCCGCCGCGCGCCTCCTCAATCCGGGCCATGCTCAAGTCGGTGAGGACGTTGTTGATCTCGGCATCCACTCGGGCGCGCAGCTTCGTGTCACCCTTGGCGACACGGGCGCCGACCTGCTGGAGCTGGGCGACGATCATCACGATCAC
>NZ_JAKRNR010000069.1:0-4801 GCF_022346685.1 Sphingomonas sp. ACRSK
TGTGCCTGCGCGCTGACACCCGTCCGCGCCGTATCCACGATGTTCTTCAGCAGGCCCTGCAGGTGCTCCACCTGCTTATAGCCGGTGGTCCCATATTTGAACTCGCGGGTCAGAGCGGCCAATTCGGAAGAGACCTGAGCTGCGCTCTTTTCGCCGCGGGCGAACTGCTGCTGCAGCTGCGCCAAGCCGGGGATCGGCACGGCCGTGTTCACGAAGCTGGTGCGCGCGTCGACGTAGGCAGCGCGCGTGTCGTTCACGTCCTTTCGCGCGGCTAGAATCGCGTTCTGCAACAGCGCCTGGTTCTGTTCCTTGATCCGGCCGGTCGTCTTGTCGATGATCCCGGACAGGCTTTCCTGATGCTTCGCCAGCTCGTCGGCTGCGTTGCTCGCGTCGTCCGATCGGCTGATCAGCTGCCCAACGATCATGACGGCGCCTAGGAGGACAGCGCCCCACGTACCCGCCATGAAGGAGATGAAGCGGTTGGCTCCGCCCGTCATCAGATCGAGCGCCTGCACCACCTGCCCACCCTGCTGGGCGAAGATCACCATCAGCGGCGTGTTCAGCGCCCACTGCTGGGTGATGTCACCGATCTGGTAGGCGAGCTGCTGGCTGCCGGAACGGAGCTGCCCGGTCGAAGCGTGAGCACGCATCTGCGCGGCGGTGGCGTCGTCGAGCGCGTCCTGTTCCAACCGGAGCTTAGCGACATACTGGTCCAGCGAGATCGCCCCGCGGCTGACGAGCTCCCTTGCGTTCGCCATCTCCGCGTCGAAGCGCATCTGCGCGGCTGCGGCCGGGTCGATGGCGGCGATCAGCGCGCGCGTACGCTGCTCCAGCTGCTCCTCGGCATCGAGCAGTTCGCCCATCGCTAGCGCAGAGCGCTTGGCCGAGCCCTCCCACTGCCCAAAGCCGGTTCCAGCAGCCGCCTCCACCCGCGCCTGCATGGCGGTGAGCTCAGCAGTCTCCTGCGCCGTGGTGCGCGTGATGCCAGCCACCTTGTCGAGCACGGCCGCAGCCTGCTGCTCGGCAGCAATGAACTGGTCGAGCGTGATCCGCCCGGCATCATGCAGCGCCGCGGCCTCACGCATTTCGGCATTGTAGCGCTGCTGCGCCGCGAACGCCGGATCGATGGCGCTCACCAAGGCACGCGTGCGCGCGTCCAGCTGCTCCTCGGCGGCAATCAGCTCCTTGAAGGCGGCGGCAGATTGGCGGGCAGAGCCCTCCCACTGCCCAAAGCCGGTGCCGTTCGCATCCTCGATCCGCATCTGGACGGAAGACTGCGGCGCGATGGCAGCAATCTTGGCGGCGGCGGCGGCTTGGCGCTGCAGGGCGGCCTCGACGTCCTCACCGGCGCGCTCATAGGCCTTGCTCCAGCGCTTTGCCGATGCATCGCCGGAAGCGGCGATCTCGTCAAAGGTGCGGGTGACGTCGGCCTTGCCAGTGGTTCCCATGCGGATCGAGACGGACTTTTCCACGCGCCCTCCTCAATCCTCGCCGTCGCCGGCGAACTGCGCGACGATCGCGGCTTCCGCTGCCGGCAGCACGTCCGCCAGCATCTCCATGTCGGCGTCCAGCGCGGCGCCGACCGCCATCACCGCCGCGTAATCCAGCGCGAACGGCTTGCCCGTCATGCCCGCGACCCGCAGCTGCCGGTCACAGGACGTCAGGACTTCCCAGACGCCTTCCGCTTCCGCGGTGTCGGGCTCTTCGACCCGGTACGGGCAGGCTTTGCACCGGCCGCCTTCGCCGACTTGGCAGGTGAGCTGGCAGTATCGCTCTCCGGCATCGCCGCCTCCCCAGTGCCAACCTGAGAGGCGGCGGAGACGTTTTTTGTCCGCTCCCGCATGACGAATGGCATGACATACGCCTGATCGAACGCGTCGAAGATCAGCGGGTCGGAGAGCGCGTGCTCCAGGTTCTCCCGGCTGAACGGAAGCGGTTCACCGGCGCTGGCGTCCTCGCCGTCGGCCATCCGGCAGACGTCTTTCCAGTCGAGCGCGCCGGCGAGGATCAGGGCGACGCTCAGGGCGTCACCCAACTCCTCCAGCTGCTCGCTGGCCGGCGCATCGCCAGCCTCGTCCGCCTCCGCAGCATCTTCGCCGCGGAGAGCCTTCACTGCGGCCCGGCGCGCTGCACGCATCATCTTGCGGTCGATGGGGGCGAACAACACCTGCGCGCCCATCACGGGCAGCCAGGCCGGGCCCTCGGCCCGCTTGCTGACGACGAGCATCAGGCGGCGTCCCCGATCCACTCAAAGCGGACCTTCCGCTCCTCGTCGATCACCTTCAGGTCGCTGCCCTCGCGCACGAAGTTGCCGTGCTCGACGGCATAGCGCCGGACGGTGCCCTTCTCGACGTCCGCCTCCAGCACATGCGCGATCGCGCGGCCGGTGTCGGCATCGACGACCCGCAGCTTCGCAAAGTCAGGCGTCACGCCCGCCTTAACATAGGTTGGCACCGGCTTCGGTGCAGGCGCGGCTTCGGTCGTCGCATCAGCGGCGGTGTTTTCCTTCTTCACGGGCATTCTCCGCTGGAGGGGATCAGTAGCTGGCGACGTCGTTCGTCAGCACGGCTGTGAGCGTGTGGCCGCCGGCGCCGGATGCCTGCCAGTTGGAGGTCGCCTGGATACCGCCCGGGCCGCTGATCGGCGTCTTCACCCGCGGCAGGAACACGCGCGGTACGGTGAAGATCAGGCTGGCATCGCCGCGCTTCCAGCCAAACGACAGGTCGATCGGCGTGCCGTCAACGGCCGCGTCATAGAGGTCGAGCCGGTCGAAGCGCATCGTCAGCTCGCCGGTCATCATCGCCTTGAGCGGATCCGCGCCGTCGATCCGGCCGTCCTCGCGAATGGACTCCACCTTCTCGTAGTTGTTCGAGAAGGTGAAGCTGGCGCCGGTGACCGAGCCCAGTTCGACGCCGCCGCGCTTGATGGAGCCGGTTGCCTGCTGGAAGCGGTCACCGTGGAACATGACCGGCGTGCCGGCGACGCTCAGCGCCTGCTTGCGGGTCTCGCCCTGGGCGATGATGCCCATGGTGGCGTTCAGCATGCCGGAACGCGCCATGGATACGCGCAGCTGATTGGCGAGCGCGCCGAAGTTGACCGAGAAGCTGGGGATCTCGGGGTTGCCGATCTCAATCGAGGCGGACGGCAGTTCCGTCTTGCCCGAGACGAAGGTGTGCGCATAGCCGCCGCCCTCGACAGGCGCGGTGGTCGGAGCGCCCAGCAGCAGCGTCAGCCACCAGCCGAACGCGCGGGTGTCCATCGGCACCACGACGTCGCCGTCGTTGGTCGCGACGTCATATTCCGGGTCCAGTCCCTCGCGACCGAAGCCGAGCTGGTCGTCCTCGATCAGGGGCCGCTCTTCGCCGAGCGCATTGCTGACGAACGGCAGGCGCTTGAAGCCGGTCGTGGGCGTCTGCCCATAGGACGTCTCGAAGACGGCCGCCTGCACGGCATTGATGCCGAGCGCGCGCCGGCGGGTAGGCTGAACGGCCATGGTGGGTTCCTTCGGGCTCAGTTGAGAGGGGAAGTGGTCGAGTAGGAGGCGACCAGGTCGAAATCGCCGCCGCGCGCAGGGTTCGCGCCCTCGACGTAGATGTCGTCGGTGTTCGGGACGGTCGGCTCCAGCCAGTCGCAAAGCCCGCCGAGCGTGCGATCCGCCTCCACTGCGGTGCCGATCCGGCCCATCATCTCGTCGATGACCTCCTCGCCGGTTCGCGCGGTAGTTTGGTAGCCGTCGACCTCGATGGGAATGCGGTGGTCGTAGTGGTAGACTGGCGGACAGAGGTCGACCTCTGGCTCCCCTGGCTCCCCGCTGCGCACGACCACACGGCCGTTTGGCGGTACGCGCGCGGGCGCTGCGTCTTTGCCGTCCAGTCCCAGCACCGTGGCGCCTGGGAGCGCGGATTCGATCAGCGCCTTTACGGCGGCGAGAACGTCGAGGCGCTTGCTCACCAGTTCTTCTCCAGCCCGCGCGTGAAGGCGTCGATGTAGTTGGCGCTCCACCGAGCAGCTGGGCCTTCGAGGTCGAGCAGCTTGGGCATGCGCGCGCTCGGCACGAGGGTGTACATGAGGGTCAGGTTCGCGGTGCGGCCTTGACGCTGCCGGCCGGCGGTATTGGCGCGGACGCCGCGGCCGTTCCGGGAGCGTATCAACTGCATGAAGGCGAGCAGGTGGCCGCGCTTGCCCTGCCGGATGATGAAGTCGGCGTTGAACCGGTCCTCGCATTCCTCCGGCGTCAGCGCGCCTCCCTTGAGGCCGCGAGAGCCCATGCGACCGTTCGACTGCCTGGAGATCCTGCCCATTCTGGCATTCGCCCGCGGGACGTTGCCGGTCGGGATCCAGAGGAACTTTGCGCCGCCGACGGGGCGGATGGTGGCTCCGCGCACGAAGCTGTCGATGATGTCGGGCGCGCGGCTGTAGATGTAGCCGGCCGGGTTCATGCCGTTGCGCGACTTCGGATAGACGTTGCCGCGCCAGGTGTTCGCCAGGCGCTGTCCGAGCCCGGCCGACGTGACCTGCCCGCGCAGCTCGCGCAGCGCGTCGCCAGTGGTGGCGCGCATCGCGACGGTCGCGGCGCGTGCGACGCTGCTCTCCGCCTCGCGCATGACCTTCGCGAAGTCGGGGACACCGATCTCGACGTTCATGCCGGCGGCGCCGAGCAGGTCCAGGTCATGCCCTCGGCGTCCAGCTCCGGATCTCCGGCGATGATGCACACGGTCTCAACCTCAGCCTGGGTGGCCGGATCGATCTCGCGGATTACGAAGCGGTCACCGGGGGCCGGGTCCGGCACTTCCGAGCGGCG